>NZ_JAKUDY010000010.1:0-147662 GCF_022662635.1 Bacillus cereus group sp. BfR-BA-01522
GTTCTTGCATTCGTGATGTTCTCATGGATGCAAGCTACTTTACGTTTTTGCTTTTGATAGTTTTTTGCTTCATCCAGTTTGCATTTTCGTTTTAACGCTAATTCCTGTCGCTAATACAGACGGCTTATACTGCAACAATTTTTGCGCACTCTTTAATGCTGTTTCTGCGTGCCATGTTCCAAGTGCAGGAAATGGAAATAGCCATTTCAATTGCCCTGCTACCGCAACTCTTCCACAAGTTTGGAAAGCATCACCAACGATCAGTGCATCGTTTCTTGTATCTAAAATTTTCTGACTAATACAAAAAACAGCCACCTAAGTGACTGTTTTTTTGTTACGTATTAAACTATATAACGCTCCTCCTCTAAAATCTTCGCTGCAATTTCACGCTTCTTCGGAATAACATTCATTGGCGTGTGGCGAGTTAGTTTGCGAAGCGCTGATAGCATCATGCGCAACATATCACCGTTTTCCACTGCGATAATTGTTTCTTTTGCATCTGCTTCAATTTGGTTGAACGCTTCTTGACAGAATACTTCCGTGTATAATACTTTTTGTTTATTCTTTTCGAGACCCGTTGCTTTGATTGCTTTTTCCGTACGGAGCAAGGCTGATTCCATTGCGTATAAATTACTTACAATATCAGCAATATTCACAAGAATTTCCTGTTCTTTCTCAAGCGCTTTACCGTATTTTTGAGCTGCTAATCCAGCTACCATTAGGCCGATTTTCTTCGCATTCTTGACTAAATGTTTTTGAAGTGCTAATGGCTCATCGCCTACTTCTTCTGGCATCATCATCATTAATTCTTCTTGTAGTTTTTGTGCTTTTTGCAGTAATGGTAGTTCCCCTTTCATTGCTTTACGTAAGAACGTACCCGGTACGATTAAACGGTTAATTTCGTTCGTTCCTTCGAAAATACGGTTAATACGAGAATCACGATACATTCTTTCAATCTCATACTCTGCCATGAATCCATAACCACCGTGAATTTGTACTCCTTCATCTACTACATAATCTAATACTTCAGAACCAAATACTTTATTTAATGAACACTCAATTGCATATTCTGCAATTGAAGCTGCTACTGCTTTCCCATCTTTTACTTCTTTCTCAGTTAATGTGCTCATACGACTTTCAAATAAGCCCACTGTACGATAAACAGAACTTTCCGCTGCATATGTTTTCGCTGCCATATTCGCAAGCTTTTCTTGAATTAATGGGAAACGAGCGATTGGTTGCTTAAATTGTTGACGCTGGTTCGCATATTCTGCTGAAATTTCTATTGCGCGTTTTGCCGATCCAACTGTACCAACACCTAGTTTATAACGGCCGATATTTAAAATATTAAATGCAATCACATGCCCTTTACCAATTTCGCCAAGAACATTTTCTTTTGGTACTAATGCATCTTCTAAAATTAATGTACGAGTTGATGAACATTTAATACCCATTTTCTTTTCTTCAGGGCTTGTCGATACACCTGGATATTCTTTTTCTACGATAAATGCAGAAAAGTGCTCGCCATCAACTTTTGCATATACGATAAACACATCCGCAAAGGCTGAGTTTGTAATCCATTGTTTTTCTCCGTTTAACACATAGTGCGTACCTTCTGCATTTAAACGTGCAGTTGTTTTTGCACCTAATGCATCAGACCCAGATCCTGGCTCAGTTAATGCATATGCAGCTAACTTTTCACCAGTTGCAAGTAGTGGTAAATATTTTTTCTTCTGATCTTCGTTACCAAATAATACGATTGGTAATGATCCGATACCGACATGAGCACCATGTGTAATAGCAAACCCACCAGCGCGCGCAAATTTCTCAGCAATTAAAGCTGAACTCACTTTATCAAGACCAATTCCGCCGTACTCTTCTGGTACATCAGCCCCTAATAATCCTAGTTCACCAGCTTCTTTCAATAGACGAACAGAACGATCAAACTCATGTTGCTCTAAATATTCAAGCTCTGGCAAAACCTCATTTACGATAAAGTCTTCTGTTGTTTTTGCTATCATTTTATGCTCATCTGTATAATCTTCTGGTGTAAATACTTGATCAATTGTAATCTCATCAATTAAAAAGCTACCGCCCTTTACTGCATTCCCCACTGTTTTTTCCATGAAAAATTCCTCCTTCATATTTTCATAAGCTGTATCTCTCATGTAACGAGAGATACTAGCTCTTCCTTTATTTTTTCGAACCGTTACATCGCTTCCACATTTTATAGAAGTTCAAACACTCCCGCAGCTCCCATTCCCCCGCCGATGCACATCGTTACGATACCGAATTGCTCATTGCGTCGTTTCATCTCATGAATAAGAGATAATGTTAATTTCGCTCCTGTACAACCGAGTGGATGTCCAAGTGCAATTGCACCGCCATTTACGTTTACTTTTTCCTCATCTAATCCAAGCTCACGAATGACTTGAATCGATTGAGAAGCAAAAGCTTCGTTTAGTTCAAATAAACCAATATCAGATAGCTCTAATCCCGCTAATTTTAAAGCTTTTGGAATCGCCGCAATTGGACCGATTCCCATTACTTCTGGCGGCACACCGGCTACTGCAAAAGAGCGGAATTTCGCCATTGGCTTCATGCCATCGCTCACTGCTTTTTCACGATCCATTAGTAGTACAGATGCTGCACCATCGCTCATTTGCGATGAATTACCAGCCGTTACGGAACCACGAACGTTGAAAGCCGGACGTAATTTCCCAAGTACCTCTAGCGTTGTATCTGCTCTTACTCCTTCATCTTGTGAAAACGTAATAGTTTCTTCTTCCAATTTGTTATTTTCGTTAACAATGCGCAACGTTACTTCTACAGGCACTGTTTCATCCGTAAATTTCCCTTCAGCTAATGCCTTTGCAGCACGTTGATGACTTCTAACTGCAAATGCATCTTGCTCCTCGCGAGAAATTCCGTATTTCATCGCAACTTGCTCTGCTGTATGTCCCATTCCCATATAATATTCTGGTGCTACTTCAACAAGTCGGCTATTAGGACGAACAACATGCCCCATCATCGGAACTAAACTCATCGATTCAGCTCCGCCAGATAATACCGCCTCAGAGTGTCCTAGCATAATGCGCTCTGCACCGTAAGCGATACTTTGCAAGCCTGAAGAGCAGTAGCGGTTAATTGTAATAGCTGGAACATCATAAGAAAGGCCTGCTAATCCACCGATATTCCGTGCCATATTTAAGCCTTGTTCAGCTTCTGGCATCGCACATCCAAAAATTAAATCATCAATCGGTCCTTCATAATTCGCACGTTTTAACGTTTCTTTTACGACTAACGCTCCTAAATCATCTGGACGAACTGTTTTTAATGAACCTTTTTTTGCTTTTCCAACCGGAGTTCTTGCTCCTGCAACAATGACAGCTTCTCTCATGAACGATATCTCCCCTCGTTATTAGTTACGTAATGGCTTTCCTTTTACAAGCATGTGCTGCATTCTTGCTTGTGATTTCATCTCACTTATTAAACTCATAAACGCTTCACGCTCTATATCTAATAAATATTGCTCATCAACTTCTGTTCCATAAGGTACCTTTCCACCCGCAATGACGTATGCAAGCTTTTTCGCAATATGGAGATCGTATTCTGAAATATAACCAGATAAATGCATTGCCTCTGCACCTAGTACAAGCGTTGCATATCCTGTTTCACCAACAACGGGAACCTTTTTACGAATTGGCGGTTTATACCCCGCTTCATATAGTGCAAGAGCTTTTTGTTTTGCATCATATAATAAGTGATCGCCATTCACACTAATGCCGTCTTTATCCCCTAAGAAATTATGAGAAATTGCTTCTTGTCCAGATGTCGAAACTTTCGCCATTGCTATTGTTTCAAACACTTTATTTGCAACCTTTTGCAAATCAAACTCTACGCCTTTTGCCATTTTATTTAAATATTTTATATATAACTCTTTATTGCCGCCTCCACCAGGGATAAGACCTACACCAACTTCCACTAATCCCATATATGTTTCACTAGAAGCTTGAATACTAGCTGTCGGCAAGCAAACTTCTGTACCGCCGCCAAGCGTCATGCCGTATGGAGCTGCGACTACCGGCTTAGAACAGTATTTAATTTTCATCATCGCATCTTGGAAGCTTTTTACAACCCACTCAATTTCAAAGTAGTTATCATCTTGTGCTTCCATTAAAATCATCGCTAAATTTGCACCAACGCAGAAGTTTTTCGACTGGTTTCCAATCACAAGCCCTTTATAATTTTTCTCTACTTCATCAACAGCGTAGTTAATCATTTGCGTAATATCCATACCGATTGCATTACTCTTTGAATGGAACTCTAGGCAAAGAATACCGTCACCTAAATCAATTAAACTCGCTCCGCTATTTTTCTTAATAACACCATGTTTCTCTTTTAATTGTTTCAGAGAAATTGCTTTTTTATTTCGCTCAATTCGCTTGTATTCTCCATTATCGTAATAATAACTTTCACCGCTATCATGCTTATAGAAAGTAGCAAAACCATTCTGTAGCATTTCTTTCACCCATGCTGGAACGACCTTACCGTTTTCCTCCATCTTTTGAACAGATTTTTCTACTCCTATTGCATCCCAAATTTCAAATGGACCTTGCTCCCAACCGAAGCCCCATTTCATCGCTTGGTCAATTGCTACAATATCATCAGCGATTTCCTTATAAAGTTTCGCAGAATATAAAAGAGTTGGTGTGATAATATTCCATAATAACTCTCCTGCACGATCTTTTGTATATACAAGCGCTTTCAATTTATTTGCTAATCCTTTTTCTTGTTTGCTTAATTCTACAGATGCAGCTTTTAATTTTTTACGCTCTTCATATTCCATCGTTTTAGGATTTAATTCTAAAATCTCTTTTCCTTTCTTTAAGAAGAACCCTTGCCCCGTTTTGCTTCCAAGCCATTTTCTATCGAGCATTTCATGCATGAAAGTAGGCACCTTAAAGACATCTCTTTCTTCTTCCTGCACATTTTCATATACATTATTTGCAACATGAACAAACGTATCTAATCCGACAACATCTAATGTACGGAATGTTGCACTCTTTGGTCGCCCAATTAATGGTCCTGTTACAGAATCCACTTCACCAACGCTATATCCGCGTTCCATCATTTCACGAAGTGTTACAAGTAACCCGTACGTTCCGATGCGATTTCCGATAAAATTCGGTGTATCTTTTGCAATAACAACACCTTTTCCAAGAACATCTTCGCCAAATTGTTTCATGAAGTTCAACACTTGTGGGTCTGTATCGTTTGTCGGTATAATCTCTAGAAGTTTTAAATATCGTGGTGGGTTAAAGAAGTGCGTTCCTAAGAAGTGTTTTTTGAAGTCGTCTGAACGACCTTCTGCCATTTTTTCAACGGAAATGCCGGATGTATTCGAACTTACAATCGTACCAAGTTTACGAACTGCATCTACTTTTTCAAATAGTTGTTTTTTTATATCTAAATTTTCAACAACAACTTCAATAATCCAGTCTACTTCAGCAAGGCGTTCAAGATCATCCTCTAAATTCCCTGTTGTAATCAGTGCCAAGTTATCCTTCACAGCAAGAGGAGCTGGTTTTTGTTTCACTAATTTTTGCAGCGCTCCATTACTAAATCGATTTCTTACACTTTTATGCTCTAGTGTAAGTCCCTTTGCTTCCTCTTCTTTTGTCAGTGCCCGTGGCACAATATCAAGCAATAATGTTGGTATACCGATATTGGCTAAATGTGCCGCAATCCCTGAGCCCATTACGCCAGAACCGAGAACAGCAGCCTTTTTAATTTGGAACATCCATTTCTCCCCCTATTCTTGAATGAATGCTCATTCAATTTTTCGACATACGTCGCAATCAATGAGTGAGCCTCTACTAATAAATATATGATACCGCTTGAATTTTCGCAATATATTTAATGATAAAATTTTCTGAAATAAATATTTTTCTTTTATTCGGTTATTCTACAAATGCATAGTTTCTGTAATAGAATATGACAAAACAGGAGGAATATATATGGCAAAGTTAAAGAAAGATCCTTCAAAAGCTGGCGTAAGCGCAGCAAGCGTAACAGGAAATGCTGGTCCTACTGATCGCGGTATTGAAAAGGGACGCCAAGGTAACAATCAGCAATATAAAAAACATAACATGGGTGAAAAATAACGCTATATTTTTGGGCAGAAAACGTGGCATAATGAATATTGGCTACTTTTTCTGCCCAATTTATTTGTAACAAAAGAGGGAAAAATAATGAAACGAACAATAATCATGATTGTAATGATTTCCACACTATTTATCGGCATGATTTTCTTTTCTTATGCACAGAGACAAAAAAATATAAGAGCTGATCAACCTCCTATTACAGGAAAGTACGGCATTACAATCGACGCAGACACTGGTGAAATTCTATATGGAAAACGAGAAGATGAACGTTCTTATCCCGCTAGTATCGCAAAAATAATGACAACTATTCTGTTATTAGAGAATGTAAAAAAAGATGAAGAGATTACAATTACAGAAAATGCAATTAAAACGGAAAGTCAAAGTAAGAAGATTAAGCTTCACGCTGGTGAAAAGTTAAAACGCGATGAAGCATTAAAACTTATGCTTATCATTAGTGCAGATCCTGTTTCTGAATCTATTGCTGAACATATTGCAGGGTCAAAAGAAGAGTTCGTTAAAATGATGAATACAAGAGCGAAAGAACTCGGAACAAAGCATGCAACTTTTAAAAATGCAAGCGGTGCTGATGCACTTGGTAATAAAGTATCACCTTACGATATTGCCATCCTTACAAAAGAAGCATTGAAATATCCAATTGTTTTAAAATATATGAATACAACGCGTACAACACTACATACTTCAGAACGTACTGTGAAACTAGCGAACTATGGCCGAGAAGAATTGTATGATGATCCATATGCAATTGGAAGTAAAAGTGGCTTGTCTGCTTTAGGGAAATATACGGTCGTAACTGTTGATGAAAAAGAGGGAAAACGTGTTATTACCGTTGTTCTTTCTTCTACTCGTCATGAACTATATCCCGACACAAAAAAGATGGCGCATTATGCACTGAAACAATTAAAATAACCCAGGAGATTTTTTCTCCCTGGGTTATTTTTTCATAATTCCTTTTAAAACGAACGCAACATTTGCTGGGCGCTCTGCGAGACGGCGCATAAAGTAACCATACCAGTCATTTCCATACGGTACATAAACGCGCATTTTGTATCCTTCTTTCACAAGCTCCAGTTGACGTTCTGTTCGAATTCCATATAGCATTTGAAATTCAAATTGATCACGTGAAATATTATGTTCTTTCACAAGGTTCTTTGTATATTCAATAATTGCGTCATCATGCGAAGCAATTGCAGTATAATTTCCATTTAATAAGTGCATTTTAATAATTTTTTTATAGTTTTCGTCTACATCTTTCTTTTCTGGGAATGCAACTTCTGGTGATTCCTTATAAGCCCCTTTTACAAGACGTAAGTTCGGACTATATGCATTTAAGTCTTCAATGTCTTTTTCTGTACGATATAAATATGCTTGAATTACAGTACCGATATTATCATACTCAGATTTTAATCGCTTAAAGATTTCAATTGTTTTCCCGCAACGCGAATAGTCTTCCATATCAATCGTAACAAATACACCATTTTCTTTTGCTGCCTCTAAAATCCGACGCATATTGTTCATTACGAGATCATCCGAGATATCTAATCCCATGGAAGTCATTTTTAAAGAAAGCTGGGAATCAAGCTTTTCACGCCCAATTGCGCGAATTGCTTCAATGGATTGATTTGCCATTTCATTCGCTTCTGCCTCATTATCAACGAATTCACCTAAATAGTCGATTGTTACGCAAAGCCCTTGTTTGTTTAACTTTTTAATAGTAGCTGCTGCTAAATCGATTGTCTCTCCCGCGACAAAGCGACCTGCTCCAAAGCGTAAGCCATACTTTTTAGCAAGTTTTGTTAGCGCTTTATTTTTTGATAAGAAAAGAAACGAATTTCGCATTAATTGTTCCATGTAATTCACCCCTATGACTGTACTTTGTCTGTTTTTTACCCCTCTTCTAAATTATATCATTGTTTGAAATTATTTGATACAAATAATTATTTAGATAATTACTATAATACTATAAAATCATTAAAAACCCTATATTTTCGCTTTTAAATATCCCCCAAAATTTTTCGACATTTAAAAAAAACTAGGAAAATAGGTAGATTGACAGGAGTTTATTGCGTTGAAAAATACGAATATCATATAGGTTATCCGTTATCGTTACATAACAATTTCACCTGCATTTTCTCCTCCACCCCAAAACCTTTATAAAGTGAAACTTTAATCAGTGTGTCGAGGTCTCCATCCCCACTGATTATGAGCCCTCACCAATCAGGCTGCCCTAAAATAGCGGGATAAAAGATGGGTCAAGGGAAGTTGTTTGTGAATAAGTCCAAAATATAGGATTTTACTCAAATACTGCAAAAAAAATGGCTCCGATACAATATCGAAACCACCTTTTAGATGCTTACTTATTTTCAATCATTTTATTAAACTGTCCATTTTAGAATGTACAGTTCAAAAGGCCTATATATGTATTACGATTGCTTCTTTCAAAACATTTACAGCTTAAAGCTTTCTTCAACTTCTTTTTTCACAATTTTTGAAACTCTAATGCTGTTTCATTCATCAAACCAAAAAGCTATATACTAGAAATATCTTTATGATTCAAAAAGATAGTATACTCCATAGAAATATGACCCTGTGGAAAATAATAGCATACATAATCCTATATTTTATTCGTTTCAGAGTCCATCTGTTTTCTTACATAAATCATGAATGAATATTTTCCCAATCAACAGAACCTATCGGAAATAGTACTCAATCTGAAGTTTGTTCCCTCTTAAAATAGCTTTTTTACAAAAAAATAAATGATAGATAGTAGGAAACAGGTGCCTATTGTGCCAAAAGCTGCAATTGAAATTTTACCTGCTAATGTTTCATTCGGATCTAATACATTGGGTAAAACTGTACCCAAAATTGCAATACAAGCTAATATAACCATAATATATTTTAAATTTTTGGCTTTCTTATTCATACCATTTATCCCCTTTATTCCTTAATAGTACATGCTACTTTTCTCTCAGCTCCTAATCCATCCCCCTCTAATATCCTCTATTTCAGTTTGAACGACTGTAAAACTATCATTAGGTCCATAAGTTTATTCCCTATTTTCTTTATCTTTTATATCAAATTTATCATAAATATGAGAACTTACAAATAATTCCAATCCAAATGTAAGAAGTCATTTAAATATTTAGATATAGTTATTTCCCAACACCCTGTAATAACAACCACCCTATGAGTTTTTATTACTTTTGACTATGATGTTCTTCATTTACCTTCTTAATATCAGCAATTCATGTTACCATCTCTTCTTTTGCCTCTGGATACGTTTCATTCCAATCTTCACTAAATCCGGCATGGTTTTAGCAATGTATGAGTACAGTGCCCATTTTTTCACTTGTTCTTTTCTTTCTTCGTCCTACTCTTTCCTATATAGAAAAAAGTAGCGAAATCCGCTACTTTTTTCTATAATTTTGATTGAACAGAGTTTAATTTCTTCTCCATCGTACTTTCTTTATCACGACGGTCGTCAATACGAATTGTTGTTGCAACACGCTGTGCACCTTTCGTATATGGCACTTCATGCATTTGTTGAATGACTTCTAAAATGACAGGAAGATCTCCTTCAATTACTGTATTCATTGGTGTCAATTGATACTTCACGCGATCTGCATGTTTCGCTAATACTTTCTGTACTTCTGCTACGTATTCACTTACACTTGGATTTCCTGTGCCAACTGGAATGATGGATACATCAACAATTGCCATGATCATTTTCCTCCTAATAAAATATATATTTACATTTTTTTATTGTACCGAAATATATATTTGTTTACTAATCTTTCGCTTATTCTTCTACTTTAAACTGTGCTACTAATTTTTCTAGGCCTTTCATTTCCTCGCCTAGCATTCGCATCGTATCGGATACTTTCTCTAAGTGAGCCACTTGCGATTCAGTAGATGCATTTACCTCCTCAGAAACTGCGGCACTTTCTTGACTTGTCCCTGCAATTGTTTGCATCACTTCTGTAATTTCTTCTTGCTCATCTCCTATATTTTTTACCTCCCTAACGATTTTTTCAACCGAAGTAATAATCGTATCTACTACAGACATAATGATACGAAACTCTGTTTCTGCTTCTTCTGTAACCTTATTTTGTATATCTGCAATGTCTTTCAATTTACTTACAACGTCTACAACACGCGCAACTTCTAACTGTACATCTCTTATCATCATAGCGATTTCCTCTGTTGCTCCTTTTGATTGTTCCGCTAACTTTCTCACCTCTTCTGCGACTACTGCAAATCCTTTTCCTTGTTCGCCTGCTCTCGCCGCTTCAATCGATGCATTTAAAGCAAGTAAATTTGTTTGATCCGAAATTTCTTTAATGATTTCTACTACATTTTGAATAGATTGTACTCTCTGCTCTAGTTTACAGGAGGCTTCTTCTGTACCATCTACAATAGATGATGATTGTCCTCTTGTGTGAACTAAATGATGCATCGTATCAAGACCTTGTTTAGATGCTTGTTCTGCCTTATTTGTTACTTCCTTAATCGCTTCTACTGATTCAATCATTTGTTCCACTGAATCAGTCATATTTCCAAGTTGAGTGGAAACTTCCTCTACACCATTTGCAAGCGTTGATGCCCCGCCCGTTACATCTTCCATCGCCCCGGAAACCTCTTTACTTGCAGCAACAGTTTCATTCGTTAAATAATGAAGATGACGGGTAGATTGTTGAACGGTCTGTATATTATGTTTAATGCTACTTACCATTTCATTCATCTGGTCAACCATATGATTAAAATGAGTGGTAAGCGTTCCTACCTCATCTTTACTCATCACTTCCATTTTCAATGTTAAATCACCTTCAGCTACTCGTTGAACATGCTTTGTTAATAACTGCAAAGGTCTTGCTAATTTTCTTGCAAATAAAAAAGATACAGTAATCGCAACCAATAAACTCATACATGTCATCCCAATTACTGTATTACGTGTTTCAGATAATACACGATCAATTGTTTCTTTAGGATAGACGATTCCTATTTTCCATTTCATCTTATCAAATAATTGGCTATAGGCTACTATCTCATTTCCTTCTAATTTAGATTCAGCAAATTTCGTTGTATCTTTTTTCAAACTTTGGATAAGCGGCTCTTTTGAAACATCTTTCCCTACTTTTTCTGGATATACAAGCGCAATGTTTTTATCGTTAATGATGAACATTTCCCCAGCATAATTATATTGAATATTATGTAGTAGTTTTTGAATCGTTCCTAGCGATATATCCATCGCTACAACCCCTAATACAGAACCATCCTCACCAACAATCGCTTTTGAAACACCAATACTTAATTTACCTGTTGTAGCCTCATATAAGGGCTGCCCCCAATGAACTGATTTCGTATCTGCCTCAGCATTTTTGTACCACGGTCTAGAAGTTGGATCATATCCCTCTGGTAATGCTCCTCCCCCAGCGAGATTTGCACTTAGCGTTCTCTTATCTTTCGTCCCAATATATAAATCTAAAATATCTGGATGATTCTTTTTGAAGTGTAAAAATTCTTTTAAAATAGCATCCTCATTTTCTGGAGTTAGACCACTTTGCAATGCTTCTTGTACTAAGCTATTTGTTCCATAATGCCCTATATCTTCTTCAATCCCTTGTATAAATGTATGAAGTTGCTCAGTGACAAGATCCATTGTATTTTGAGAATATTGATTGAGTGTATCTTGCGCTCCCTCCTGCTGCAATTGATATACAGTTGTCCCTAAAATTGCAAACAGCAGCGTAATAAGCACTGAAAACACGACTGAAATTTTCAAACGTAAACTTCTCCACATTCCTTTGAAACATCCCCTTCTCGATGAAATTTAATTATGTCAATCGATATATTAAGTATAATAGATAATAAAAAAAGCTCAATCTATATAATTTCAAAAATTTATACTTATTTGTATATATTTCACTATACTCTCTAGAAGAGATCCTTCATGAGTACTTGTCTAAATACAAATCGTTCTTTATTCTTAATATAGAATCTAATTTGTTCGGGAGGCATTATGTTACAAAAATTTGGTTTCTCACAATATGAAAGTCAAGCTTATGAAGTCTTAGTCTCAAGCAATGAACCATTAGATGCAACAACAATTGTCAAACATTCCGGTGTTCCAAAAGCAAAGATATATGAAATATTAGCTCGCCTAATCGATAAAGGAATGGTAATGGATTCCGTTTCAGAAAAGAGAAAGCTATATACAGCATTGCCACTCAAGCTCGCGATTGAAAAATTAACAGCAGAATTCCAAACGAATATTAAAGAGCTTGAAACAAATATTTCCAAAAAATCATTTACAGATGACCGTGTTTGGAGCTTAAAAATGCGATCTTCTATTCAAGCACAAAGTAAACAGATGATGAAAGATGCTAAAAAATCTATCCGTATTTCTGCTTGGAATGATACATTCTTAGAATATCTTCCATTACTGGAGCAGAAGGCGAAACAAGGTGTTGATATTGAAGGCCTTATAGTAGGAAAATCTGAAACAGAACTAAAGAACATTCATTTTCTCATCCCAACAGACGAGCCAAATGCATTAGAGCGTTATTTACTCCTTATCATTGATGATTATGAAATTTTATTTGCTGGTGTTGAACAAGAATCTTGGCAAGCAATGAAAACAATGTCTCAGCCATTTGTAAAATTTTTTACTGAATTTTTCTATCATGATGTGGCACTTGCTAAAATTACCCAAAAGCATCATGAACTCTTTAGGAATGATGAGGAAATTCGAAGCATTTTAATGAAATTGAGGTATTAAATATATAAAAGGAATGCTTGTATACATAATAAAGCATTCCTTTTTTCGTAATAAGAAGGTGAAAATATCCTGATCCATATCTTTTTAAGTAATAGATAATACGTTTTATCTATCGAGAAATAGCACAGGATGCCTTTGCTATTTCTCATCCTGCCTCTTTATTTCATTTAATAACTCAATAATCCTTTCATTTTGCTCAACTTGCTTCTCCGAATTATGATAAAGAAAACGAATCCATCTAAATACAAATATAGTGATAAACAACGGTACTGCCATGAATAAAAAACCAATCATTGAATCATTCATATTTTATCACCTCAATAATTAACCTCTTCTATAACACCGTAGTAAACCCTCTATTTCTTCCAAAATTAAAAGGAATCTAATCACACGATAGATTCCTTTTTAGCCACATGAGTAGATTGTTCTCTCGTAATTGAGAAGATCGCACATAGCAATGCTAAGATGATAAATCCACCGCCGACCCAAGCATTATACATAACAGATGACTTTTCAATAACAATGCCACCTACTGTTGAACCGAGCGCAATCGCTAAAATATATACTCGAAAATTCAACTTTCTCCCCCCTCCGTAAAGTTACTACAATAATAGCAACCAAAAGAGCAAGCAAGAGGAGATTCCTTATCTTCTAGGAGGAAATGTTTCACAAATAAAGAAGCAAGCGATTCCTTCACCTGCTTCTTTAAGGTTATCTTTCTTTTTTCTTATTTAAATACCAATATACAGGAAGTCCTGTCACAACGATTCCAATTGATAAAAAACAACTTATAGGATCATTCATAATCGCACTGCCAATTACAAATAATGACCCGAAAATGGCAACAATCGGTACAATTGGAAATAACGGTACAGTATAAGCACGTTCTTTTCCTTCATTACGTTTTCGTAAAATAAACACTCCAACAAATGTCATTACATAAAAAATATAAATAGTAAATACGGAAATCTCCGATAATTTGTTTGGATCACTTATAATCATTAAAATAATCCCTAAAATAATTTCAAACGTAATTGCATTAACTGGTGTGTTAAACTTTTCATTTTCTTTCGCGATAAATTTCGAAAACGGAAGCTGTCCACGCTCAGCCATGGACATTGGAATACGAGGGAATGTTAAAATCTTTCCGTTCAAACATCCAAAAATGGAGACAATAATACCGATACTAATAATTTTCCCGCCATATTCTCCTAACAACATCTCAGCAGCTGTTGCAGTCGCATTCTCACCAAGATTTACAATTTGCATAGCTGGCAATACTTTTAATAAAGCTAAATTAATTAATACATAAGCAAATGTTACAATTAATATCCCTAATGTCATCGCCTTTGGTAATAACTTTGTTGGATTCTTCATTTCACCGCCAATAGAAGCAAGCAAGATCCAACCATCATAAGCAAATAAAGTTGCTAAAATCGCCATACCAATACTTTGATTTTCCGATAATGGCACAACTACATTAAAAATATCACTATTCCCTTTCCAAAAACCTAACAAAACAATTAATACGACGGGAATCAGTTTCCCAACTGTTGTAATTGTTTGAACAATGCCTCCATACTTTGTTCCAACACTATTTACAGCGCCAAGGAATACAACTGTACCAATTGCAATTGGTAAATTCCACGATGTATCTAAATAAAAGAAGTTAATAAGTAAAGAACTAAAGTACAAACCTAACGTTCCAATGATAGCTGGTCCATATATAACTGTTTGCATCCATCCCGATAAATACCCTAAGAAACTCCCATAAATTTCTTCTAAATATGTATATAATCCACCATTTTTCGGAATTTGCGCTCCAATTTCAGCTACTGTTAAACCACTAGCTAATGTTAATAAGCCTCCAATGATCCAAGCAGCAATCGCCATATTAGAACTACCAGAATAATCCAATACACTCCCTGGCTTCATAAATACACCAGAACCAATAATTGTTCCGACAACGATGGATAATGCCACCGTTAATCCAATTTTGTTCTTCTCATCATGATGCATATTATGTATCCTCCTTCCAATTCTAGTGTGATGCAAAATGAAATAAAAAACACTCCTCCCTCAAAAAGGGACGAGTGTTTTATTCGTGGTTCCACCCTTGTTTGATTAGCAAAGCGCTACACTTTACCAATTTCTCAAGTTTCCATAACGATTTTCATCGGCAAGCAATTACTCACGGATTCACTGCTGCAGCTCAGAGGTGGTAATTCATTCTTTCGTATTAGGAAGCTTACAGCCTAAGGCTTCCCTCTCTGAGAATCGTAAAAAATAAATCATATCCTCATCATCACTTCTTGATGTCGAATTTTGTAGTTACTGTTCATTATATTAGATTTTTCAAAAAAATCAATAATATCGCTGATATAATATATAAAAATATCTCTTCTTATAGTATAACAAAAGCTATCCTATTTTTCGAATCTCCGTATTACTACACAGTAAATATCTTGATTATAGAGTATCTTAACTATCTTTATCCGACCTAGAGATTCAGCAATATAATATAAAAACGCCGCTCTCAATCAGAGCAGCGTTTTTCTCTAGCCATTTTGTAGTTGTCCTTGTTCATGTTCCATGAATTTTCTTAATATAATTGTTTGCATCATTGTGAAGGTATTCCCAGTAACCCAATACAACACAAGTCCTGATGGTGCAGCAAATCCCATAAATAAAATCATTGCCGGCATCATAAACTGCTGAATTTTGAGCATTTGAACTTGATCTTTAGACGTCTGCATCACCTTCATTTGAAGAAATGTCGTGAATGCTGCAAGAATCGGTAATATATAGTACGGATCTGCATGTCCTAAATTGACCCATAAAAACGAAGAGGTACGAATCTCTTCTGTGCGGCTAATTGCATAATATAGTGCCGAAAAAATTGGCATTTGTATAAGGATTGGCAAGCAGCCAGCTAGTGGATTCCAACCACCTGACTTCATGAGTTTTGACATTTCTTTTTGATACTCTTTTTGTTTTTCAATATCTTTGCTTACATCGCCATATTTGTCCTTCAACCTTTGAAGCTCAGGTTGCATTTGCTTCATTTTCATTTGACTGCGATATTGCGAAATAGCTAATGGGATCATTGCAGAGCGAACTAAAAGCGTAATAAGAATAATCGCAACCCCAAAACTCCCGCCAGCTATATGATCATGGGCAAATTGAAGCAAAAATGAGATGGGATAAACAAAGTAGTGATCCCAAATTCCAGTACTATTTGCATCAATAGGACTTGCATGACTGCAACCAGATAAAACAAAAACAAGTAACAATGATAAACAAATGAGCACAGCTCGGTATGATTTTAACATGTTCATTCCTCCAATGTTTCGTAATAAATTAGCGAAACATTGGTGTATACGGACCAGCTTCATCACTCTCATCGCTTGATTCTTGTCTACGAACAGAATGAACCATTCCGTATTTATAAAAAATAGAAAAAAGCAGCCAATGATCTATACTCTCCTCACATGTATCAACAAATGTAAAAGCTTTTTGTCTACTACTCGATGCTTGTTGACGTACAAAATGAGAAATATTAGTAAGGAAAAAAACTTCTAATAAACATAATGCTGTCGTTACAACAGATATATATAAAGCAATATCTTGCAATAAAAAGTCCATCGCTTCACATCCTTAGTAATCTCATTTTAGCATACCTCACCAATATCCTCTATTTTCTTATAATTTTAAAGCAATTTCTGTATATTTCCTCGCAGAAACTGTCCAAACCATCGTCGTATCCGCTTCCTTTAGTATATTCACACATGTAATTGAATAAGTTATTTTTTAGAAATTTATAAAATTTTTGCATTATACTAAAACGGTTGCCAGTTTCTGAAAAAAGCTTTATTCTCTTCTTGTAATCAAAAATGAATATGGAGATGAAACATACTATGGGTCAATTAGGAGACGCCGATTACGTTCCCGATACCGCCTTTTTATCCTTCCCAGCGGCTAAAACGTTTCACTTAGAATTTATCATACAATTGATTGTTATTTTTGTAGCTTCTATCTTGTATGCAATTTCGATGAATATGTTTTTTATCCCGCACAATATGATTAGTGGTGGATTCGCTGGAGTAGGGATGATTATTGGTTATTTAATGCACTACAATATTGGTGCACTTATCTTTCTACTCAATGTTCCACTTCTTATTTTAAGTCATTTTTACTTAGGTAAGAAAACAACCTTTTTAACAGCTTATTTCGTAGCAATATCGTCAATCGCTATGAACATTATCCCAGTGCATCAAGTATCAGAAGATATTTTGCTTTCTTCTGTATTTGGCGGAGTCCTCTGCGGAGCTGCAACGGGAATTATTTTCCGATTCGCTTCTTCAACAGGAGGATTTGATATTGTCGGGTTGATTGTAGCGAAATATAAAGATATCTCAATTGGAGCTATCATTTTCGTATTCAACCTTGTTCTACTTGTTGTTGCTGGCTTTATTTTCGGTTGGGATATTACCTTGTATACGTTAATTAGCCGTTTTGTTGTCAGCAAAGTAATTGATGCTGTGCATACGAAACATATCAAATTAACAATTATGACAATTACAGAAAAAGGCGAAGAAATCAAAAGCGCACTACTACATCATGGCATCCGTGGTGTAACAATGGTAGACGCTGTCGGCGGCTATACCAACCATAAGAAAAAAATTATTTACACTGTCGTAACTCGCTATGAGTTAGGAGAAATCAAACGCATTATTCGTCACGTAGACAATCATGCATTTATGAATATTACTGAAACTGTCGAAATCGTTGGCCGTTTCAAGCGCATATAAGAAAACGCAAGGAACTCACTTTCCTTGCGTTTTTATTTTGTCTTCACTTATTATAAAATCAGATAATTCTATCATTATAAACAAAAATATGTTATAATACAGTGAACAAGATTTACAAAAAGAATGTATAGACTTGGGAGTTTCTCTTACTTTTATAAGCAAAACGAAACGAGAAGTCGGGTATATTTTAAATGCAAATTTACACATCTTATCGAATCATCTTAGTTATTCTTCATTATTCTTTTTAGAAAAGAACTTCTTTCCATTATACCTACCTTGTTGACTTCCAAATCATCTTAGTACATAAGGAGATGAATATATGAATCAATATATAAGATATACAATAGCTGTTTTGTTTGCGATGATTGGCGCTGCCATTTGCTTTTGGACAAACGTTCAGCTTGGGGAACATATCATTTTTAACGGAATAGAATCACTTGTAAGCGCTTCAATATTAGGCGGATATATTTACTTCCTCTTCAATCCAGAAGAAAACGCCCAAAAAACAATGCTACTAACAATGATCGGAATTGTAGGGGGCTGTATCTCCTACTCCATGACAAACTATGCACTACCACTTCAATTAAGCTCTGCTTTCTTCCATGGTCTTTGGACTTGGTTTATCGCATTTTGCTTAGCAGATGTGTTTAACCTATTACAAGACCCTGAAGGAATCGAAAGCAATTCTTAAGCTGGAAGAATCCTCTTCCAGCTTTTTATTTTTTCTCCCTCAAAAAAATATATCGGCGCAACTTGAAATATATCGGCGATTCTTCACCATTTATCGGCGCAAATCGAATTTTATCGGCGCTTCGACATAGAATATCGATTTACCAACAAATTACGACAAGCGGGCAACTAACCGTCTGCTCGCATAAAGATCTCCTAATGATAAAACAATCGATGGTGCATCATCACCTCGTTCAATTAAGCTGATTGTCTGCCGCGATGAGCCAATTGTTTTCCCGAAATTCTCTTACTCGATTTTGAAGCTTCATACCCAAACCTCTTTTTCAATTATTTAGTTAAAATTGGAAATCCTCCCCTTTCTTTTATCGATGATTGACAAGACTCTCTATATAATTAAGTGAGAACGATAAAGTGCAACTTTAATTAGTAAAGGCTTCCTTCATCCCATATTGATTATGAGCTCCCACCTATCTTCCTTTCTTTCCTAAAATAGTGGAATAAAATAAAAAAGCAATGCTCCCACAAAAGCATTGCTTTTTCTAATTTCCAACATGGAATGGTCCTCACATTAATTTGCATTTTGAACAAATACACGTTTCAATTGCTTACGGAAACGAATACATAAGGTAATTGCCACAATCAAAGCAATTCCAAAAATGATTTTCCCGCTATGCTGTCCCAGTGCACCAAAGATGTCATGTAAATTTCCACCTAACCAATAGCCACCAAGCAAAAAGAACAACACCCAGAATAAAGCACCTGCATAAATTGTAATTGCAAAGCGACGGAATGGTAGATTAATAATTCCTCCAAAATATCCGGTAAAGTGACGGACACCTGGGATAAAGAAGCCAATAAAGATTAAGAAATATCCATACTTATCAAACCACATTCTTGTTAAATCAATTTTTCTTTGTGTTAAAAAGACATACTTTCCATACTTTTGTACAAAAGGCATCCCAAGCTTATTTCCTAAAAAGTATTGAATCGTCATTCCAATACTTGTCCCAATAAATGACAAAATAATTAATACAAATAAGTTTAAATCTCCTGTATGTGCTAAATATCCTGCATAGGCTAATGTCGGCTCTCCCGGAAATGGTAGAGCGATATACTCTAACAGTAATCCAACAAGTACAACATAGTAGCCATATTGCTGAAATAACTCATGAATCCATTCCATGTTATCTCTCCTTTTCTAATCCTATCAACATGAATCACGTACCCATTGTTACTATTATTGTATAAAAAAATTGTCGAAATAACTATCATAACAGCTTACATTTTTATTACATTTTTGTAAGATACACATCAACTTATTTTCACTGATCCCATTCTATATGTTTCTAAATCACATATACGCTAACCTAAATTACATCCATTTGTTCTATATAAAAAACGAATTCAAAAAAATACATACTTTTATAAACTCTTTATTTGCAAACCTTTATCCATTTTTATATAAATACCCTTTCTGTTTTTTTAAAAAAACGTTCTATATAAAAAACCATATTAAACTCATCTCAACTTCATATTAGCTTCATATACATATTGTAAAATTATATCGGAATTTGTTGAAAAGTATAACTAGTGAATGTGCCATATATTAAATTGAATAAATATAAATGATTCCCCAAAAAAAGAGAAAAGGAGAATAAAAATGGAAGCGTATAACATGCACAATTTTATCAATACAGAAATTGAATCTCAGCCGCATGAAACAACTTTCAATCTACACATATGCGAAGCAAATGAATTTGATACGAATTTAACAAAATCTACAACGTTATCCTTTATTGTTACAAAAAGAAATATCAAAATTATTACTAGAAAGTGGATCAATTCTCGGCAAGAAAGTATGATTGGTAAAAGTTATATTATTCCAACTCAAGCATTTCACTATCTGCTACCTATTATTTGTGAAAATGAAGAAGAAATGATTATTCAAGTACAAAGCTTTGGCACAAGCGGTGAACTTCTACTTAACGAAAGATTACTAATCAATAAAAATAACCGCAAGAATAGTACGAAAATCACTTCCTTTTTTGAAGCTTTAAATGAGAATATTATTCAAACTTTACGTACTTTCCAAATTCAATGTATGTAGTACAGTCATAAATAATTTATTCGTACTTATTATTTTAAATGATAAAATGAGCAAGAGGAGTATAATGATGAAAAAGTTATTATTAGTTATGTTATTTATATGGATTTGGGTATATCCTCTCAAAACTACCGAAGTAAAAGCAGCTTCACCATCTCAGCAACTAATTGTTAACACAAATACACATAAGATGGCATTCTATCAAAATGGAGTATTAATAAGAAACTTTACTGTCGCTACTGGAAAATCTACCACACCTACTCCAACAGGATCTTTTATTATTGTTAACAAAATTAAAAATCGCCCTTACTATACTGGCCATATTAAAGGTGGCGATCCACGTAATCCGCTCGGTGATCGTTGGCTCGGATTAAATATGGCAGGCACATGGGGAACAACATATGCGATTCATGGAACAAATAATAATCAAGCTATCGGTAAATCTACAACGCTTGGTTGCATTCGTATGTATAATAACGATATACATTGGTTATTTGAACAAATTCATGAAAAAGCCACTGTCATTGTAAAAAACTAGTTTAATACCGAAACAAGAGAAAACTCTTGTATTAGCCAAGAACTTATCTTGGCTTCTTTTATTTCCTTTATTTCTTTGTTTACAGTAGCAAAGCAGTTGTCTTTACATATATAATAAAAATAACTTTAATAAAAAGGCTATTAACATTTATAAAAATAAATATTAAAATTATACAGTTGTAATGTTTCATAAATTTCATATTACATACTATAATAGAATTATCGTGAATAAATTTTTTATCCCCATATATTACATACTTTTACTTTATTGTAATAGCGGGGGCTTATTATGTATATGAGCAATAGAAATTGATTATAATGCTTCATCAATCAGCTTTTTACAGGTAGTTCATCTCTCACCTAATTTCTTGCTTTCACTAAGCCTTAAAGTGTGAGTCTTACTGCCCGTTAATGCAGGATAAATGTTGAATTTGAATATTTTAGTAAAAAGCGTTATTTAGGAGGTGTTACGATGACGCATATACTAGTGATTGAAGATAATCCAGATATACAAGAACTGATACGAGAATTTTTGACTGCACAAAATTATAAAGTTGATGTTGCAGGTACAGGAACAGAAGGCATTCTTCTATTCCAAAAGAATTTATACGATCTTGTCCTGTTAGATGTAATGTTGCCAGATATAGATGGATATAGTATTTGTAAAATTATCCGTGGTCAGTCAGATGTACCGATTATTATGCTAACAGGTCTACAAAATGAAGAAAACGAAATTAAAGGTTTTGAGCTCGGGGTCGATGATTACATTACAAAGCCTTTTCATTATGCTATTTTTATCAAACGAGTTGAAGCAGTATTGCGAAGAGCAGCTTCAACAGAGGTTGAAAATGCAAATATACTACAATTCCATGAACTAATGCTAAATTCCACTGCATATGCTGCATATGTAAATGGTGATCAAGTGGAACTTACAACAAAAGAGTTTGAAATTATATATACGTTATTACAAAACCGTGGGAAAGTATTATCAAGAAGTGATTTATTAAATAAAGTATGGGGCTATGAACATTACGGTGATGTGAGAGTAATTGATACACATATTAAAAATTTAAGGAAAAAATTATGCATTCCTTATATTAAAACGGTGAAAGGCATTGGCTACAAAATCGACTCTTAAAAAAGGAAACATCACCAGAAATATTTTTATTAAAACCATGTTATTTTGTATCCTTTTATCACTATGCCTTTATCAAGTTATTTATTTTTTATTATCAAACTATGATAAAGAGCATCACGGGCATTCTATTCATTCAAAAGAATTACAGACAACGCAGGACGCGGTTGCAAATACAAAGGCTGCTCAAAATAAAAGTGAACAAAATAAAGCATTTTCCGGAAGTCTATCAAACCTTCCACCTTCTAGTATAGATATTCAATTGCTCTATACTGCACTCAATCATGTCTTACATCATGATCAAGAGGCAAAAGAAAATGCGCAAAGCCCTTCTCATGTAAATAGTAAAAATGAATCACCTTTACATTCTGAACAACAAGCTAGCCAAACTGTTAACTCAGATGTAACAAAACAAGAAGACAAATCAAAAAGCCTTGCAGAGATATTCAAGCAGCTCGCTCCACATATCGCGCTAACAATGTTGACTGTCTCACTCCTTGGCTCTTTCATTTATACAACATTAATAGCGAAACCATTTCACTATATGAGCGAAACATTGCGAGAAATTATGAATCTCGATTTCTCCGATAAACCATCTACAAATATACAAAAAGAGAATTATGGTTTAGAAACTTTAGCTGTTGGAGCACAACAAATTGTTAAAAGATTACATGAAACGAATAAAGATTTAAGAAACGAACTGAAAAGAGAACAAGAACTGGAGAGATCGCGTAAAGAATTTATGTCCATGCTGTCTCATGAATTAAAAACACCAATTACAGCTGTTATGGGGCAATTAGATGGTATGATTCACGGAATCGGCGCTTATAAAGATCGCGATAAATATTTAAAGCGTTCCTATGAGATGATGCAGGATATTAACAATTTAACGGAAGAAATGTCGGAATTATCCAAAATACAAAATCCTCAGTTCAAACCGAATCTACAAGTCATTTGCCTATCTAACATACTTGAAGATATTATGAAGAAGGTAGATTATTTTGTAAATGTAAAGCAATTAAATGTTCAATCTAATATCAAACCAGACGTACAAATTTTAGCTGACCATAAATTTATTCAAACAGCCATTTTTAATATTGTTTCAAATGCGATTAACTATACAATCGACCATCAACATGTATATATAAAACTTTATGAAAAGCCAAATGCTTATGCTTTGGAAGTATTAAATACAGGTACACAAATTGAAGAGGAAAAATTAGCTCATCTATTTGAGCCGTTTTATCGAGCCAATCCTAGCAAACACGGCCTAGTACATGGAAGCGGTTTGGGCTTGTATATTGTAAAACAAATATTAGATAAGCACCAATTCCCTTACGGCATTCAAAATACGCCTCAAGGTGTAAAATGTTCGATTGTGTTTCCAAAAGCTTTGTAGCATTCATAGACTCTACGATTGCTTCAGAACATAATAGAAAGAGAATTTCCCTATTCAAACTCAATATGTCTTTATGAGCGGCGGAATTTTGCAGAGCTTTTACTCTGTTTCGTTTGCTCGTTGTCCTAACTTGGACAACGGGCGCTTTTATTTAGAAAGAAGGTTTTGTATTGAAGTTATGTCTCCACTTCAATGGCTTGGCATCATTTTTATATGGATTGGTATTTTCACACCGCAGTTTCTTAAAACACGTCCATTCAATCAAAGTATGTAGAAAAGAAATTGAGAAACCTTGTTACTATATAATGCAAAAAAGGATCCCTTCACGGATAGGATCCTTTTTTGCATGCTTAACGCATATAAGTTGAGGTTGGAGATTACCATAATTCTGTAGAATAGGACACAAGGTATTTCAACATTTTATCTCTGACTTTACGTAGTCAAAAGGGGTATGACCAACATAACGAAGAGTAATATTTTAGTTGATATTGATAACGATTATCAATATCAACTAATTAGAAGTATACATGATGTGTTCTAGAAATACAATAGTTTTTTATTTATATTTTTTACTATGGAAATGTAAACATTTTACGAACATTCCCATAAATTAGGGATTGAATTCCTATAATCTGCTATACTTGTACTAGAATATGAAGCACTTTTTCGTTTAAAGTGTTTCAGTTCTTTTTCATAAATATCTATTAATTATAATAATCAATTTTAAAGGTGGAGAGATTATGAAACAGATCGGAATTCGTAAAAAGCTTCTCTTTATGTTTTTAGGTATATGTTCCTTATTTAGTATTGCACTCATTATTATTCTTTCCTATGCAATAAGTGAGACGCACAAGGCTGAAACCTTAAAATCTGAAGTATCGAAACGAGCTACTATTTTAAAAGAGAGAGGGGATTGGTTTCAAGCACAAGTTGCTGGCTTACAGGAATATTTACTATCTCATGATCAAAAAGGGTTAGATAAATTTAATCGAGAAGGCAAAAAATTAGCAGATACACGTAAAGAAGTGACAAGTGATAAAAAGCTGTCAGAAGGGATGAAAGAAGCTATTTTAATGGGGGGAAAATGGCGCAGTGTGATTGATAATGAAGTTCTTCCACTTGCACGTGAAGGAAAGTGGGAGGAAGCTTCCAAAATTGCAATAGAACAAACGGATTACGTCAATGATCTATTGGATCGCTTTACCAAATATGCAAATGAAGAAAAAGAAAAACAAAATCAATTAATTGAGGATATTCATACTTCATCCGAATTCATCCAATATATTATTTTCTTCTCGCTTATTGCATGTACGATTATTTCTATCTTATTAGCTTGGTGGTTCTCCGGCCATCTTGTTAAACCGATCCAAAAAATTGATTCTAAATTAAAAGAATTAGCTTCTAAAGATGGTGATTTAACAGCAAGATTAGACGTAAATAGTAGAGATGAAATTGGCAACATCGCTCATTCTTTCAACCAAATGCTCGCAAATTTACAACATATTATTCAACAGGTACAACAAACATCTACGAATGTAAAGGAAGCATCGTTAAGCATGTATTCCAGCACAATTGCTTCTATGGATGCGACATCACAAATTCAAGATACAATGGTATCTCTTGATGATAGTATTCGTTCACAAGTTTCTAGTATAGAAGAAAGCTCCACTGCTATGGACGACATGTCAAAAAGCGTACAGCGCATTGCGGAATCTGCTTCTTCTGTCGCAGAATTAGCAATGACAACAGCTGAAAAAGCAGACGATGGTGGCAAAGTTATTGAAAAATCAATTTCACAAATGAATACAATACATGAAGCAGTCAACGCCACATCACAAGTTGTGGAACGCCTAATTACACATACAAAACATATTGATACAGCTGTACAATCCATTTCTAATATTGCGGAACAAACAAACTTATTAGCTTTAAATGCTTCCATTGAAGCTGCTCGGGCTGGGGAACAAGGAAAAGGATTTGCGGTTGTTGCAGATGAAGTTCGCAAACTGGCTGAACAATCTAAAACAGCAGCGACTGATATTAACCATTTATTACGTCAAATTCAAAATGATACACAAGCTGCCAATGATATGATGACACAAGGGCAATCAGAAGCATCTCAAGGAATTACGGTCATTCGTACTGCTGGTTCTTCTTTTACAGCAATTGTAAACCATATAAATGAAGTTTCTACACAAATGCAAGAAATGTCTGCTACTGCTGAAGAAATGGCTGCAAGTGCTGAAGAAATGAATGCATCCTTAAATAATATCGCCTCCATTTCAAATGAGGTGGCAGCTGATACAACCCAAACATCCAATTCAGCTGGTGAACAAGTTCATGTAATGAAAGAAGTCGCTACAAAATCATCAGAGATGAAAGCTACTGTAGAGGAGCTAGAAGCACTTGTTGCGCATTTTAAAACAACTTCATAATAGATTGTAAGAGAGACTTTTCATTTGTCTCTCTTTTTTATTATTTATCATGGATTTACATATATCTCGAAAAGAAATATCTTATGCTTTCCTCTTTGAATGACTGTCTGCTATAATTCCTAATGGAAAGAACGTTTTATTCCAACAAGATATAGGATAAAGTGAAACTTTAATCAGTGGGGGCTTCATCCCCATCGATTATGAGCCTTCACCAATCGGGCTGTTACGGGCAGTAAGGCTCCCACCTATCTTCCTTGCTTCTTTCTGAATCTTGAGGTGGGAGTCTTACTACCATAAAATAGCGGGATAAAGCTTTTCACATTATTATATCTAAAAATCTTAATAGAATGATTAAAAGGAGGTTTTTCGTATGAGTTTTATTAGTATTCGCAAAAAATTGATATTCATGATGATAGCAACTTGTGCTTTATTCAGTATTGCATTAGCTCTTATTTTATTTTTTGCTACCGATCAATCCAAAAAAGCTGAGACATTACAAACAGATATCTCCCCTTTAGCAACAGAATTAAAGGAACATGGAGAGGCTTATCAAGTGCAACTTTCTGCTCTACGTGGTTATTTATTACAACATGATCAAGTGGAAATCGACAAATTTCATGAAATGAGTAAGCACATTGAAAGTACGAAGGACAAACTTCTTGCGGACTCTCATGCCAATGAACAGCTAAGAGATACAATGCAACTAGGGGCTAAATGGAGAGAATTTATTGACACAAAAGTCTTTCCACTTGCAAAAAAGGAAAAGTGGGAAGAAGCTATTCAACTTGCTGAAACAGAAAATGCGACCGTCTATAAAGTAATAGGGGATTTCACAAACTATAGCAATGAACAAGCAAAACTACGTGAACAGTCCATTCAAAAAATCGACCAATTCTCATCGTTCATTGTATATGTTGTATTGTTATCTCTTATTATCTGTAGTGTTGTTGCCATTATTCTTGCATGGTGGTTCTCTGATAAACTTGTTAAACCAATTCAACAAATTGATATAAAGTTAAAAGAATTAGCATCTCAAGAAGGGGACTTAACAGGTCGTTTACAAGTAAACAGTAATGATGAAGTTGGTGAAATTGCTACTTCCTTTAATAAATTGCTAGAAAATTTACAGCACATTATTCATCGAGTACAAAAAACATCTAAGGAAGTTCAAACAGCTTCTGAAAACATGCTCGAAAAAACGAATACATCAAGAGAAGCTACATTAAAAGTTCAGCGTACCATGTCTGAATTAGAAACAAGTATTCAATCTCAAACTTCTAGCATGGAAGAAAGTTCTACTGCTATGGATGACATGACCATGAATGTGCAGCGCATTGCGGGAGCTGCTTCTTCTGTTGCTGAGTTAGCTGTTACTACTTCAGATCATGCCAATAACGGTACTGCCGTTATTCAGAAATCGATTACACAAATGACAACAATTCATGAAGCAGTCAATGCTACATCACAAGTTGTCGAACGTCTAATCACTCACACAAAACATATCGATACAGCATTGCAATCTATTTCTAACATTGCGGAACAAACAAATTTACTTGCTCTCAATGCTTCTATCGAGGCTGCTCGGGCTGGGGAACAAGGAAAAGGATTTGCAGTTGTCGCAGATGAGGTCCGCAAACTTGCAGAACAATCTAAAACAGCTGCAACTGATATTAACACGCTATTGCATCAAATTCAAAATGATACAGAAACAGCAAGTTCTATGATGTCACGAGGACAAGCAGAATCTGCAGAAGGAATTCATGTAATTCGCAAAGCTGGAGATTCCTTTACAACAATTGTAGAACAAGTAAACCATGTTTCCACACAAATACAAGAAATCTCTGCAACAGCGGAAGAGATGGCAGCAAGTACCGAAGAAATGAACGCATCTCTTAACAACATTGCTTCTATCGCTAATGAAGTATCCGCAGAAGCGACTCAAACTGCAAAATCAGCGGAAAGAAAAGTAATTGTTATAAATGAAATGACTTCTACAGCAAGTCAAATGAAACGAACAGTAGAAGAATTAGATACTCTCGTATCGCGATTTAAAACAGAATAAAATTCCTTTTATCCAGGTACTCCTTTTAAAGGAGCCTGGATTTTTTACTTTTTCAAACCCAGTATAGTTCACTTTCTAAGTAATCTTCTATTACTATAGACGTTCTCTCACGAGATTCTCCCCATATGTAACGACATTCACAATCACGCGTTATTTCCCATATCACAATAAAAGGAGTCTTATTATAATCTATATGTATGCTCCTTTCTGCTACTTACCGCCATTATAGAAAGCACTTCATGAAACATGTGTGAGCTATTTCACTGCATCTTTATCTTTTTTCCTTTATAATGAGAATGACTATCACTAATATTAGGAGTGTGCTACATGTCAAAGGAATTTGAAGATAAGATATATGCAAACTTGGAAGCTGTGATTGATCCTGAATTAGGCGTTGATATCATCAACCTTGGTTTAGTATATGATGTTACCGCTGACGAACAAAATAACGTTGTTATTACTATGACAATGACTTCTATCGGTTGCCCGATGGCTGGGCAAATTGTATCCGATGTAAAAAAAGTACTATCAACAAATGTACCTGAAGTAAATGAAATAGAAGTAAATGTTGTTTGGAATCCGCCTTGGTCTAAAGAACGTATGTCCCGTATGGCAAAAATCGCTCTTGGCATTCGTGACTAATGTACAAAAGACCTGACTCAGCTAAGTCAGGTCTTTTCCCCTATTATTTTACGCCTACTGACTCATAAGCTTTGTCTACAGCTTGTACTGCTTTAGAATTTTCACCATATAAATCTTCAGCAGATTGCAGAGCAGCTTGACGCATCATTTTAAAATCAGCATTTGCAGTTAAATATTTCGTAAGCGCATGATAGTAAATTTTTTCTGTCGCTTCGCGGCCAATGCCAGTTACTTTTACACCGTAATGCTCTCCGCCCTCAGAAACTAAATATGCCGCTTTATTATTAATACTACTATTAATATGAACACCACCGTTATCATATGGTCCTACATAGCGTTTGCTATAATGATCTGGATACCCTTCACCTGGCTTTAACGGATTTGGAATCGAAGCTGGATCTTTCAGAGAACGAAGCGCATCTCCTTCAATATCAGGCGTGTAAATATCAGCCCCTATATCCCAGTTTTTCTTCTCAACCATAACACCCATAATATCCGATATCGATTCGTTCAATGCACCTGATTCATTTTGATAAACTAAATTCGCTGTATATTCTGTTACAGCATGTGTTAATTCATGACCAATTACATCTAATCCTGCAGATAATGGAATAAATGTTTTTCCATCACCATCACCATATACCATTTGTACGCCATTCCATGCCGCATTATTCCAAGCCTCACCTACGTGAACAGCTGAAATGAGCTTTGCACCTTTATTATCGAAAGAATTGCGATTAAAAGTCTTTTTATAATAATCATATACTTTTCCGGCATTTACATGTGCGTCAACTGCAGCTTTGTCCTCAAAGAACTTAGATTTACTCTCTATTTCTTCTCCTGTATAACCAAACCATTGTGATAAAATTATAAATATATTCTCGTCCATATTTTTTGCGTCAAATGTATGAACACCTTGCCCACGTTTCCCATCAAACAAGTTATATACACCTGTTTTCTCATCTTGAGCAATTTCAAATGATGCTTTGTTTCCTAATACACCGTATCCAAATCCTGTAATAGAATCGATTGCATTATATTTCTCAATCACATTTCCATTTGTTGCATCAATAAAATAATGCCAATATCCTGGAGCTGGTTTGGAAATAGATGCTTTTACAAGATAAGTAAGATAGTAGTTCCCGTCTTTTTCATACACATATAAATCTTTTTTTACACCATCATATTGATTCACTTTTCCAATTTCTTTTTCAATATTTTTCTTTGCAATGTTTACAGCTTGTTCATCCGTAATGCTCGTTGCAGTCGGAATATTTTTATCCTCTAAATTTGGAATGACTTGTCCGAAAAAAGCCTTCACATTATTTTCTTTATCAAATGTGATCGTTTGATCTGAGCCATACACAGGAATGTCATTATATTTCTCAACTAGCTTAATATGAGTTGTCTCCGACTTCTCATCTTTTTCTTCCCCAACAATCTTGAAATGTTTTTCTACATTTCCGGCTAATTTGAACATTGCTTTCTTACTCTCTAAATATTGAAAGACAGATTCTTTTTTATCTACTCCTTCTGGTGCTTTCCATTCTTCCCCTATGTAAGCAGGTGTTTTAAATTTTGGGTGATATTGAATTTGTTCTTCTGCCTGTACGTTTGATGTCCCGAATCCCCCAATCCTAAAGTAATAACAGATAGAGCTAATGCTGACGAAACAATTGTCTTTTTCAAACGAGCACTCTCCATTCCCCAAAAATTTTTTGACACTCTTATACACTTCAAAAAAAGGAAAATATATCCTTTTGGAAAATATTGAGAAATAATTTTCTTACAATTTCATCCAAAACAGCAAATCAAAAGAAGTAGCGCATCTTTTTCATGCCCTACTTCTTTTGATAAGTAATAACTCTTATTGTTTTTTCATTTCAATCACCAAATAATGTGACTGCTCTTTTGCTTGAATATAAATGTCCTCCTCAACAACTTCCGCTGCATCTCGCATGACAAGTGTTTCATCATTTACAATACCGCTTCCTTCAATTTGTATAAGATAAACTTGACGTCCTTCATTTACAGGGAAACAAATCTCTTTTCCTGCTTCTAATGATAAAGAATATATATTTGCATCTTGGTGAATGGTAATTGGTGCATCACCATCAACTGAGGACACCATATGGAACCATGTATTTTCGCGTTTATTCCAATCAAATTTAAACTCTCCATAGTTTGGCTTATGGCCAGCATAGTCTGGTAAAATCCAAATTTGTAATAGACGCAATGTTTCATTTCCTAAATTATGTTCACTATGAAATACCCCTGTACCAGCACTCATATATTGAACATGCCCACGCTCAATTGTACCGCGGTTTCCCATACTATCTTGGTGCGTTAGCGCTCCATCTACAACGTAAGAAATAATCTCCATATCACGGTGTGGATGCATATCAAATCCTGTTTGCGCCGCTACTAAATCATCATTAATAACGCGAAGCACTCCGAAGTTCATATTATTTGGATTATAGTAGTCTGCAAATGAAAAATGAAAATGTGTATGTAACCAACCGTGATTTGCTCTTCCCATATTTTTATGATCAATTTTTCGAAACATATTCTTCACCTCATTTTATCTCATATTCGAGATATTTTCTTAAAATTTTTTATTGTAGCTTTCGAAGTAATTCTAATAATTGTCGCTGTTCCTTATGATTTAACTTTCCAAACTGTTCCGCTTGAAATGTTTCTTGCGGTGGAACAGTTTCTTGATATAACGCTCTTCCCCTTTCTGTTAACGAAAGATATTTCGTCGCCCCTTCCCGTTCCCGCTGAATCCATCCTGACTTTTCCATCTTGCTTAAAAGTTGCGTAATATTCCCTTTCGTAACAAATAACTTCTTTCCAAGTTCCCGCTGTGTTAATCGTTCTTGTCCACCAATTTGAGCTAAAACATCAAACTGTGCAGCAGACAAATTCCATTTCTTTAAATGCTGATTTGTTTCACGAATACTTTTGTTATAAAAGCGCGATAAACGGAACCATAATAGTAAACCTAGTCTATCTTCTGTTTTCATTCCATCACCTCGCTCATTTCATATCATTAGTTTAGAACTAAACTTTAAAAATGTCAAATACTAAAATTTAATAAGTAAAAAGCATAGTAGACTTGATCACTATGCCTTAGTTTATTTTCCCTCTTATATATTCATTCATTTTTCGTTCAGCAAATGTACGAGCATCTCTTTCTATCCATCGTCGTTCATATGCCTCGTTATCTATATATAAAACATTCTGTTCCTGTTGCATAGAGTGTCGAAACTCATGTAACAACGTTTTGAGCACTTGTTCATATTGTTCCCACCTGCATATAAAAATGAGTCTTTTTTCTTTATGATAAAAGCCGTTCAAAGGAAATAAAAATTCTTCTTCCTCTTCTCCTAACATGAGAAGAACTTCATTCGTCTCACACGTATCGCAAAAAATAACAGGAATTTCACGCTTCTCAATGAGTGAAAAAACATCATTTTTCACTTGTTGAATATCCCAAGGAAATTCTGCATCCAGCACGTACCAATTTCCAGCTTGCTGATGCACATTTTGAAACTGGAGTTCCATCTTCCTCCATTCCCCTTTCTATATTCCCTTTTTCTATATATATGCCACCACAAGAAGAAAAATAAACATATATTCCTATATAACATTACATCTCATTCAAAAATCTTTTAAAATATTGTTTCAAAGGCTTGATTTATACCAATTACTAATTTATAATAATTATAAATTAGTAATTGGTATAAAATAATAACTCAAAAGGAGATGGATTATATGAATACACAAGTAATCGAAGTATTAAATAAACAAGTAGCAGACTGGAACGTACTATTTACAAAACTACACAACTTCCATTGGTACGTAAAAGGACCTCACTTCTTCGTCCTACATGAAAAATTCGAACAATATTATACAGAAGCAGCTGAACACATTGATGAAATCGCAGAACGGATTTTAGCAATCGGCGGCAAACCAGTAGCAACAATGAAAGAATACTTAACACGATCTTCTGTTCAAGAAGCTTCTTACGGAGAAACTGCAGAAGGGATGGTTGAATCAATCTTGAAAGACTATGAAATGATGTTAGACGAACTCAAAAAAGGCATGGAAATTGCTGAAAATGCAAACGATGAAACAACATCTGACTTACTACTCGGCATTTACACAGAACTAGAAAAACACGCTTGGATGCTACGTGCATTCTTAAATAAATAATGCCCCGCCCTAACGGATCAGGTTCTTCCGTATAGAAAGTGCTCTTTCCTTTCTCTTCTGTAAGAACCTTAGACACAAGAGGCTTGCCACCGCAACTAGATATTCTAACCGCTAGGCCCCGAAAATACACTTAACAATGAAACGCCCCCAAATTTCAGAGGGCGTTTCATTGTTATTCATATTGACACGAATTCTGCTGAAAAGTTCTTTTCTCTCTTCTAGCTTATTTCTCTATATAAAAATGCATGTTAAAAAACATGCATTTTTGAATTCATTATTTACGATAATTGTTTCCACTTATTCCCCATTACAGGGCGCTGGTAATTTTTCAAATGGCGCAATAATTCTTCTGCATCATCTGCTGAAACGATTAATTCTTTATTAGATGGATTCATAAATCCTTCTTCTGCTGCACGATTTACCATTTGCAAAATCGGCTCATAAAAATCTTTCACATTTAATAAACCAACTGGTTTATCATGAATTCCAATTTGCGACCAGCATACGACTTCAAATAATTCTTCAAACGTTCCATATCCACCAGGTAACGCAATAAATGCATCTGCAAGTTCTCCCATTTTCGCTTTACGTTCATGCATTGTTTCTACTTCAATGAGTTCTGTTAACCCTTCATGAACAATCTCTCCACGAAATAACCCACGAGGCATAACACCTGTAACACGTCCACCTAGACGTAACACTTCATTCGCTACTTCTCCCATTAATCCTACACATGAGCCGCCATATACTAGTTCATAATGATTCTGGACAAGCATTTTTCCAAGCTTAATAGCCTGCTCTTTAAATTCAGGTCTCTCTCCTAAGTTCGAACCTGCAAATACACAAATTTTTCTCATACCTACACCCCAAAGCTATATATTGTTATGATACAATAAACATTGTACAACATATTGAGGGGATGAGAAAGAATTGAATATAGTTGAATTTCAAAGATGGGTCGAGGAATTTTATAAAAAACGAAACTGGTTACAATATAATGCCTTTATTCGCTTAAATTTCTTAACAGAAGAAGTAGGTGAAGTGTCCCGCGTTGTGCGTGCCATTGAAATTGGAAGAGATCGTCCTGATGAACAAACAAAAGGACAAGAAGAATTAACACGAGAACTAAAAGAAGAACTTGGAGATGTACTAGCGAACCTTATTATTCTTTCACAGAAATATGACCTTGATTTACAAGATATTATGCAGGCGCATGTCTCAAAGCTTTCCAAAAGGTTCGAAACATCTAAATGAGAATACACCAAATCGAGTAGGAGAAGGTGATTAACCTCCGACCTCCCGTATACAGCGGTTCAATTCAGTCTGACGAATCAGTGAATAGCTGCTACGTAAGCTTTTAAGCCCTAAACAATTCAAGAATGATTGTTTAGGGTTCTTGCTAAGATTGGGCTATTAGAAATTCTCCAATATTTCTTCCGCTATTCCCTCATTCGTATGCTTTGGGAACTCCTAATGATCGTAATTCCTTTATGCTTATCTTAGGCGTTTTCCATTGTTTCCATATAATCATACGAAGTCAGATTCCCCCTAATTTTGGACACATACTACCCTTAACCCATTGTTTCAAAGAATTTCTCTTTCTTTCCAGATAAGGCAAGAAAAAATACGCCTCATACTCGAACTTCTTTGATTTTTCACTCTTCTATTTAAATTCGTCGATCCAATTCATTTGGTGATAAACCAAAAATATAAGAATGGATCGTTGTTGTAAAACTCAATATATAGTTACTTCTTGATAAGCGTCTACATATGTTTGAAACATGCATCACTTCAAACATTCGTATGACTCGATATGGGCATTCATATGTGGTGTCTTCGGTGGAATTCTCCCATGCAAGATTCACAAATGGGGCATACTTTTTCAAATACATTCGAAATAAATGATGAACCATTGTCAGTACGAATCACAGGTTTGTAGTCCGTTTCAAATTATTCCCGCTTGAATCGAACTCTTTGTACAAGATGACCAACGTCTTCGCTTGGACATTGTAAACCAATATGATAACCAATGATAGAACAATCACACACATCGATAATGGATAGAATATAAAAGAAAGGAATCGAACTTAAATAGGCAAGTGGATATACAAACACAATTTCTACAAAACAAAGTTGAGAACGCTCAAAAAAAGTGCATACATATTCTTCTGATGAAGATATGCATACACTTTTCTATGATTTATACATATGTTCTATTTTATCAGGAATGAGTGGCTATACGGGAAATTATTCCTTCTCCCAAACTATCGATTTTCCAGGTACATCACCTTTTGTCCACCACTTTGCCTTATACGTTACTCCGTCATGTTTTACTTTATCCCCACCTTGGTATGCCTTTTCTGCATTCCATGACAACACAATATCACTTATTAATTTCCAAGCATCTGAAATATCCGGTTGATTTCCTTGTGTCCACCATTTCGCTTCATATTCATACCCATTAAATAGCACACGATTTCCTGCTTGGTAGACTTTTTGTTGCTCCCAAGTTGTTAATCCTGTCACTTCTTTTTTCTGCTCGTTTCCTTTCGTTCTCACTTGCAATGTGTTACTTGCTTCGGATATATTCCCTGCTACATCTACTGCTCTTACTTCATATGTGTACAAAGTACCTGGTTGTAAGTTCTTATCCATTATTCTTGTCCCTGAAACCTTTCCAGGTAGTAGTTGACCATTGCGGTACACTTGATAGTGATCAATTTCTGTGTTACCTACGGAAGCTGTCCACATAAGATCGACTGTTGTTTCTGTTTCTCCCATAGAATGCAAACCTTTTGGTGCACTTGGTGCTTCCGTATCCACACTCGATAATTCTTTTGTTTTTACTGTAAGTGGCATGCTTTTCACAGATTCATTTCCTCTTCGGTCTACTGCCGTTACTTCATACGTATATTCTGCATTCGGTAGTAAGTTTTCATCAACTAACTCCGTTGTTGTTACTGGTGCTAATTTCTCACCATTTCGGTAAATGTTATAATGACTAATTGTTGTAGCATCTTTTGGCGCATCCCATTTTAAATGAGCTTTTTTCGCCTCTGTTTTGATTGTCACATTGCTTGGAGCAGAAGGAGCTACCAATTTCTCCCCCATCTTCTCATCATTTTGAACATTTACATCCATAACTTGATAGAATGCATTAGCTGTATCTGCAACATCCCATACTCCTAAAATTAAATGATATCCTTCTCGATCAGCTGGTACTTGAATTTCATGGACATAGCCAGCTGGGTGATCTTTTGGTAACTTTCCTTCGCCATCAATAGCTCCAATTGGCTCTAGTACTTCACGTGTCAAAGGTTTACTCGGGTCCCAACCATTTTTTGTCATATAATATGTCCATTTTTCTGTTTTATGTTCCGCAGTATATTTCCAAACAAATGCATTTTTCCCACTTTGTATATCAATTTTTTTCCAATGTAAAGGATTTTGAACATCTAATGGCGCAAATGCAGGTATTCCACCACTTGCGATTTTACCATCCGCCGGTCCTGCCAGTGGAAATCCTTTCGGTGCTTCTATACTTTGCGGCTCATTTACTGCACTCCCATATTTAGTAAACGCATCCTGCCAACTTATTTGATTCATTTCTAATGTTCTCCCTAAATGGGCGCGGCTATTTTCAATATATCCATGAGCAGATGCACTACTTTCTCCCAAAAATAGAGCGCCCATCATACCGCATATTGCTAAAGGCGCTACTTTTCTCCATCTTTTTCTTGCATTTACTTGTGATAATTGCTTCTTTTTTTGATTCAATGTTATCTCCTCCTGCTATACTACTTTTGATGCATTCTTAAAATATATCCTTAGTTTCTAACGGCTATTTTCCTTTAATATTCATTTTTTTGAATATACTTCCTCTAAGTTATGCTGACTTTGTCAGCAAGCTTCTTCTAGCATCTTGTGTTTTTTTCTTTTCACTTGTTCTCTCCTTTCTTGATTCAACCTTTTCTGTCTTCTACTTTATTTAAAGAAAAGCTTAAATTAGATTAAGCGCTATCATTATAATATAGTTAGTAAACTATAATAATAGAGAATTTATCCTTTTAAAAAAGAACTTTTTCATCACAGAGCTTGTCCAGTTGGAGACAAAGAATAAAGTTATCATGAACGAAACTAGCTCCTTACCCGTAATTTCGTAGTTTAATTTGGTTACACTGAATAACTATAAAAAAACAAACCAAATCAGAGCTATATTACGAAAGGAGCTAGTTTATTATGAAGGATACCACAAAATACGTAGGTTTAGACGTTTCAAAGGAAAAAATTGCTGTTGCTATCGCAGATGAAGTAAGAGGGGAACCTAGATATTCAGCAATGATCCCTCATACACCTGAATCTCTAAGAAAGCTGATAAAAAAATTAGGTGCCGTTGAACACCTAAAAGTATGCTATGAGGCTGGTCCAACTGGCTATGAGATTTACCGCTTACTTTTAAGCTTAGGAGTAGATTGCGCAGTGATAGCTCCTTCTCTTATCCCTCAAAAAACTGGAAAGCATAAAAGCGTCTGCACACGAAATACTATCGTTTACTTTCGAGAGGAAAAGCGGCTCCTAAAGCGATTACTGCGGTCGCAAGAGAACTAGCGGGATTTGTTTGGGCCATTGCACAAGAAGTCGAAATGACAAAAGAAATTTCTTTAGGAATTGAACAATAAGCGCTCTTCTTTTTTGGAAAATCAATAGATACGCAATAAAAAATGGAAAAATAAATACGTAAGCGTAGGGCTCGAAGGCAAAGGGAAAAGCCGGAAAGGAGAATCCACGTGTTTCACTTGTGACAATCCTATTTAGGATGGACTCACGTATAAAGTTCGTGGAAGCTCCCCCAGACGGAAAGATAAAATGTGAAAACCCACGGATATCAGTATGCTCACCGTCGTAGAGTCATTTTGCCTTCGTGCCGTGCGCTTCCCTGTTTATTTGCATAAATATTATGCTTTTATTAAGCTTAAAAAACTTGACACGGAGCCTCTACAGGCATGATTCGTACGCCAAGCTACCAAATTCCTAAAGGAAGTTGGCGCTTACCTGCAAGGTTATCATGCCCGCCTCTCCGTATAAAGTTTTTTAGAGGGAACACCAAATTTTGTCCCCTCTACTTTGAGTTGCCTAAAATATTGTTTCAACCCGAAATATGAGGGAAGGACTTGAAAGTTTCGTTCATAATCGGTGAAACTTTAATCAGTGGGGGGCTTCATCTCCCGCTGATTATGAGCCCTCACCAATTGGGCTGTTACGGGTAGTAAGACTCCCCCCTATCTTCCTTGCTTCTCTCTGAATCTTGAGGCGGGAGTCTTACTGCGCTAAAATAACGGGATAAATTGCGGAGGGTAACGATTAAATAGCAAACACTATCTGAGGTCACCATACATGCCCATCAATTCCTTTTCTCATATTTAAAGATATTTTATTTTTGTAATCCATTAATAATTGTATCTGTATTCCACTTCATCATTTTTAAGTAAGTATCTCCATCCTTACCTGGCTTACCAAGTGAATCTGTGAAGATTTTACCAGCGATTGGTACATTCGTTTCTTTTGAAACAGTTTCCATACTACGTGAATCTACACTTGTTTCCACAAATAAAGCTGGAATCTTTTTTTCTTGAATTAAATTTACAACGTCTCGAATTTGATCTGGAGTACCTTGGTTCTCTGAATTAATTTCCCAAATATATCCTGTTTGCATTCCATATGCTTTTCCAAAGTATTTAAACGCACCTTCACTAGAAATTAAGTAACGTTTTTCTTCAGGAAGCTGCTGGATTTTTCTTACTGTCTCCTCATGCAGTTTTTGAAGTTCTGCTATATACTCTTTCGCATTTTTAGCGTAGAATTCTTTGTTTTTAGGATCTTCTTTCATCAATGCTTCTTTCACATTTTTAGCATAGATAATACCATTTTCAATATTCATCCACGCATGTGGATCTGTTTCTTTTTCTAATCCTTTTGTTTCTAAATAAATCGGCTCTACACCCTTACTTACTTTATAAACAGATGCGTCCTTTCCTGATTTACCTGTCGTTTTTAATAGTTTTTCAAACCATGAATTACCTTCTTCTAAGTTTAAACCATTGTAAAACACTACATCAGCATCCTTCATTCGCATCACATCTTTGGGTAGCGGATCATATTCATGAGGATCAGCCCCGATTGGAACAAGACTATGAATCTCAACTTTATCTCCACCAATTTGCTTCACCATATCATATATAATTGAGTATGTAGTTACAACTTTTAATTTTCCACTCCCCTCTCCCTTCCCATTTGTGTTACTAGAACATGCAGTTAATCCAAATGCGAAAATACAAAGTATCGAAAAGAAAACATTTTTCAATTTCATCTTTATCCTCCAATCCATTATGACAACTCTGCTCTATTTTTTCTCATTTTGATAGCTCTCCAAAACAAACCTTGTGACGGTGAGAAAAAGAATGCTAATCCGAATAAGAAGGTTGCAACAAGAACAATCGCTGCACCTGAAGCAAGATTATAAGAGAAACTAAAATATAGCCCTACTACAGATGAAAATGCACCAATACCCGTAGCCAAATAAATCATAATCCATAAACGGTTTGTTAATAAATACGCTGTAGCTGCTGGTGTGATTAACATAGAAACAACCAGAATAATCCCTACAGTTTGAAGGGAAGCAACTGTAACCATCGTAAGAAGAACCATTAATCCATAATGTATGAGCTTGTTTGGCAATCCATAACTTTGTGCCATTATCGGGTCAAAAGTAGATACCAGTAGTTCTTTATAAAATAGAATCACAAGACCGATAATGATAATTCCAATAACAAGTGTCATCCACATATCTGAAGAACGAACTGCTAAGACATTTCCAAATAAAATGTGGTACAAATCCGAACTACTCTTCATAAAGGTTATTAAGATAATCCCTATAGCAAATACAGATGTAAACATAATCCCAATTGCCATATCCTGTTTAATACGACTATTTTGGCTTACAAATCCAATTCCTACCGCAGTAATGACCCCTGTGAAAACCGCACCTATGAAGTAGTCCATTCCAAACATATAAGAAAGTGCTACTCCTGGAAGGACGGCATGTGAAATGGCATCCCCCATCAATGCCATACCTCGTAATATAATAAAGCATCCAATTACACCACCAATAATTCCCACCATAACAGAAGTTAATAAAGCTTTCTGAAGAAAACCGTACTGCATGATTGCATCTATAAATTCTACAACCTTCATGATGAGTATACCTCCGGTGACTTATTGAAGAGTATTCCCTGATTCACATACGCTTTTGACAGAATAGTCGGTTCTAATACTTGTTGCACTTCTCCGTACTGAATGAAGCATTTATTCAATAATAGTAATTTATCAAAATAGGATTCTGCTTTACTTAAATCATGATGTACAACAACAATTGTTTTTCCTTTTTTACGTAATTCTCTAAGAATTTTAATAATTGTCTCTTCACTGGTTACATCAATTCCAACAAATGGTTCATCTAAGAAAAATACCTCAGCCTTTTGTGCTAATGCTCTTGCCAAAAAGACACGTTGTTGTTGTCCACCTGACAGCTCACCAATTTGGCGATTTTTAAACTCTTCCATTCCAACTTTTTTTAAGCACTCAAATGCCCACTCTCGATGCTCTTTCTTCGGTCTTTTCATCATTCCTAAAGATGGATACGTTCCGATTAACACGACATCTAAAACGGTAATCGGGAAATCCCAATCTATATCACTTCTTTGTGGTACATACGCAACACGCTTTCTAGCACTTCGAATATCCTCTCCAAGAATTCGAACATATCCCTTATCATTTGGGATTAAATCTAAAACAGCTTTCATTAATGTAGACTTTCCCGCTCCGTTTGGACCAATAATTCCAACAAGCTTTCCCTTTTCAATATCAAAAGAAACATTCTGAACCACTTGATTCCCTTGATACGATACAAACAAATCTTTTACAACTACAGCCCCAGCCATTTTTTTATGTATTCCCCTTCCTTTTTCTCCTATATAAATATTTTGCGCAAGGGCAAAATTTAGACAAAAATACATTTTATTATAAATATAAAATGTATTTTTGATTTAATTTTCCTTAAGGAAACTTTTTTTCTCAAATCAAATTATATAGAATTGATGCAAGTTTGTAAACATAATAACTAGCAAGCTGAGATTCTGAATCACTATGAAATAGAATCCTCCTTTGCCCTCTATAAATCTGTTTGACTTGCTGAAAGGATACGAAATGAAACGACCTGTCTAACTTTATGAGAGTAGCTCTTGTAAATACTTATCACCTATAAGGTAACAAATACATGATACAACAGTAACAAAGTAAACAAACTTAACAAATAATATGCAAATATAAAAATTGCCTGTTGTACTTGCAACTTGTACATTTTAATTGGCATCGAGTATTGGCCAGTTCCTTCTATAAGAAAGATAAGAAAAATGATATGTAACATAAAATGACCAATGATTTCTGTTATCCCAAATAGAATGGTCGTAGATAGAAAAATAATTGTAACTAAAACAGCGAGTGTTCGATTTAATATCCCGATAAATAACAAGTATCCAATACTAAACTCAATAAAGGCACACAATAACACAAACACATCTGCTGGAAATCCGAACGTTGGTACCTGATACCTGGTAACAACGTCGATTGCCATAGAGGGGTAAATAATTTTTTCCATTGCCACCCAACACAGACTAAAACCTGTAAAAAAATATAGGATGGGAATGGTCCACTTTTTTGCCTTTTCTTTATAGAAAAATAATGAAATTGCAACCGCTACATAAAAGATATAATCGATTGTGCAACCAAGACAATGCTCAATTGTAACCCCCAAAAATAAGATGAGTATGCCGAGAGCTCCCAGCTGAGTTGCTATACGGTAAGGTAAGATAAGTAATAGAATAATTCCCCAGACAATCCATCTGACTTTTTGTGTAGAAAATTCAATTGCAAAAATGCTATCAGAAAAAACTTGAAGTAGGAGAGCAATAACCGTACCGTATTTGAGTAGCGTAAGAGAATGTGTTGTGAAGGACTGTAATGCTGTTTCACATGCTTGAGCCCATTTCCACTTACTTATCTTTTCTATAAGGACAGGTAAATAAGCTAACACAAGCGCAACAAAGATAGCAATTACAAGGAATAATGGTTGTAGAATTTCTTCCATAGGTACCTTTTCTGGGGTTGCATGTGTAAACCACTTAACATGAGCTTGGACAATATGCGGAGAAAAGAGAACACATATTAGAAAAAAGAGTGTGCAATGAAGTTGTTTTTTAGCCATTGTTGTTTCCTCCTTTCACTTATTTTCTCAGTATAAAAACATTTTTACACGAGGGTAAATAGTGTATAAGTTCCTTTAACAAAAGAAGAAAGACGAATTGTTTCCTCATGGCATTTCAATAGATAATGTAGTACGGACGAATGATATTTGATTCCAATCCCCTTCTCCTTCTGTAATGGAGAATACGTTCTCAGGGTTTTTGGAATTAGGGGAAAGTTGCAAGCGAATTCAAACTTTCTAACAATCTAATCATTCAAATTGATAAAAAACAGATACGGGAGAGATGAAACAATGGCATTAGGAACTTTAAAAGGAATTGTTCTTACGGGCGCATTACTTGGGACATCTGTTGTGGGAACAGCTACTGTGATGAAATGGTCTGGTGATGCAAAATTAGAACAAATGAAAACGGCAATGGAAGACGCAAAAAAAGAGGTTATTAAGGCGAATCAAAAGTTACAAACTGTTTTTGACAAATTTACTATGTTGAAAAACGAAGCTGTTAAGAAGTTAAACGATGCAAATGCAACTATCGAGGATAAAGTAAAGCATATCAATTGGTTAGATATGGAATTAACAGACATCGAAGACACGATTAAGGGCCTTGAGGATAACAATCAAATCAACAATCAAATCATAGAGGAGTTAAAGCAACTAAAAGATTTGGATCAAGCTAAAAAAGACGAATTACTAAAACAAATTGATAATTTACAGAAGAACTTAGATGCCAAGGGCATTTTAACGAAAGAACAAGAAGAGAGAATTAAAAAGCTAAACGATTTACTTCAAAAAAAGCAAGATCAGATTACAACAGATGATATCGACAAAGTGACGCAGATTATGGAAGAAATCGACAAAGAACAGAAGGAAGATCTGCTAGTAAAGCCGGAAGACAAAAAGGAAATCGATAGCCTTTTTGAGAAAGTGAAAAAGGATACGAAGGATATAACTAGCCAAAAAGAACTAGAAGAGAAAATTACGAAAATAGTAGGAAATGACAAGACAGGAGATGTCACTGCCTTAATGAAGGAAATTACAGATGAGAGCCTCAAAGAACCAACAGACCTTTTAGAAAAAATTCGAGGGCTTCTAGAAAAGGATGGAACAAGCGGACAGGACAAAAATTCAATTCAGCAAATTAAAAATGAGATTACCACATTACGTCAGAGCTTGACGGAAGCAAATGTGAATACGGAAGCGGCTGCAAAAGACATCGCTGATAAATTAAAAGAGGTGCTGGATAACGTGCAGCAAGCAATCCAAGAGAATGCGATAAAAGACTTAGATCCATCATTACCTGAAATTATAGATAGCGAAAATAAGAGTAAGCGTCGTCAGGGAACACCAAACCAATAAAAAAACAAAATAGAGTGGATATTTTTTAAGTAGGAGGAAATGATGTGCTTCTTCATCACCTTCTTCTCTCACACCTTTCTTTCATTTGTAAAGGATGAGAGAAGAAGGAATTTGGAATTTTATTTGATAGTGAAAAATATGGCATTTTGTAAAGTCGTCACTTGAATGAATACATCTAGGTGAGGAGGAATATATGTTTGTTGTTGAAAAAAATAATGCTGGGCATATTGGCCACGAGCCTAATTACAGGATGGACAGGAGATACACATTTAAATAAGCTGAAAGAGGATGTAACCAAAATCCAAACAAATGTGCCGAAATTTGTCAATACCTTCGATACTTTAAAGAAAAAATTTGATGAATTCGCACAGAATGCGAATAACAAAATTGGACAAGCCAATCAAATCATTGAAGATAAGGTACAATACATTAATTGGTTACATGAAAAGTTAGATCAAGCTGCCCAAGAAAACAATCAGGAGAAGCAACGGGTTAAAACTCTGCAAGAGGACTCAGATAAGCTGAAACAGCAACTGAAGAGCACAGAGGATAAGTTGAAGGAATACAAAAAACAAATTGACACATTACTACTAGAGCAAGAGCTTGTTAATTTATACGAAAATGGGAGCCTTAGAGAAAGCGTGGATCAAGACACGTTAGATCGGCTACGGGATAAAATTAATCAATTCGGAACAGAACAGAAAGCACAGTTACTAAAAAAGTGGGAACAGGCACAAGTATCTTTCTTGAAAAACCTGATTCAAAAAGTGGAGTACATTGATGGTATATTATACATTACTTTTAAAAACGATGATTACCTAAATTATGGGATTTATTTATACCGAAACGGTAAATATCACGGCTCCATAAAATTTGACCCTACGTATGGCTGGATCTCAAAAGACAAGAACGTACAGATCAACGAATCGACGCGGACGTTCTCATCTTGTAGGTTAACGATGACCAAGTGTGAGCAGATGATATCCCCTACGGATGATTACCATATCGAAGTTGCCAGACTTTATTGGGATGATACGAGAATTGTTTATAGGGAAAATTATATAGTTTATAGGAAGGGAGATTCACTAAATTCAACACAAAAAAAAGATGAAAAAGACCAGTCGGAATTTCAAATAGATCAGTTGCAAGGAGGGCCAGAAAGTCTGAAACAGCAACTGGAAACGAAAGACGAGCAGATTCAGAAGCTAGAACAAGAAAAGCAAAAGTTAGAAACCCAAATGAATCAGTTGCAAGGAGGGCCAGAAAGTCTGAAACAGCAACTGGAAACGAAAGACGAGCAGATTCAGAAGCTAGAACAAGAAAAGCAAAAGTTAGAAACCCAAATGGATCAGTTGCAAAGGGAGCCAGAAAATCTGAAACAGCAACTGGAAATGAAAGACGAGCAGATTCAGAAGCTAGAACAAGAAAAGCAGAAGTTAGAAACCCAAATGAATCAGTTGCAAGGAGGGCCTGAAAATCTGAAACAGCAACTGGAGAGGAAAGACAAGCAGATTCAGGAGCTAATGACGGCCAAAGCAACATGGGAAAAAGAAAAAACAGAATTGGAAAAGAAGTTAAAAGCTGCTGAAGACAAAATGGAGCGGCAAACAGAGTCTGACGCAAAAAATACATCCACTTGAAAGAGGTATATAGATTTCTAATGATGAATGAACTTTACTTGATTTTGGACAGATTGGTTCGGTAAAGTAAGGTGTCCTTTTTTCATCATATGTATCGCTTTAGAAAGAATGGATTCATTTCTTTCTAAAGCGATGATTTTGTTTTACTATGTTACTCAAGTGCTTTTGTTGTGTAAGTCGAAATCGCCTCCAAGGGGCTGTTCCAAAAGCTCCTTTTATAACTCACCCCCCACGGGGAAAATGTATTTTCTCCGTGGGGGGTGTTGTGTTTTCGATTATCTTTCGCTTGATATAGATTTGCGCTCCTTCATCAGACCAAAGACTTTGTTTTGCTTTTACTTCTTCATACGGTTCTGATGCAAAAAATCTGTCAAACATCGATTTAAAGCTTTAAGAAATAAGGCAGTGTAATGCTGAATGTTCAGCATAGTACACTGCCTTTTCCCATCTAATATAATATTGTTAGATGTATGATGTTTCCAATAAAACATACCAAAGCTTTTTGTTGGGGGTAATGAAGATGTTTGCATCCTATTTAATGCAAGTTTTATGAATACTACCTGCATATAAAATGATTATAATATGCGTTTCTTATTTTTTATACATTCTATTTTTACCTTTACAAAGGTAAAAATAGAAGCACAACTGGTTTTGTAATCGTTCGTCTTACTCCATTAAAGTTTTTACAGCATGATAGGGTTGGTTAACGCCTACTGAACGCCGTACACTTAGATCCGAACGAGTTTTACACAGCATTCCTTTTTCTACAAGTTGTTGAACTGGAGAGAAAGTTGCTTCTGCTGTAAACCTTCCTGTGAGCCATGATGTTTTGTTAACAATTGTTCATCAAACAAATATATAATTAAGATGTAGCTATTACTCTCTAAACTATTATTGTTTTGCAAATATTCCTATTTCATAAAAATCTCGTTCTTGAAGTATCGGTGATACATAAACAATAGAGTTCCAATTCGTTTCTAAGGGTATAGTAGTAATAATAAAATCAATATCTAGATTTTCCATATTCCCCTGAAAAATCTTTGCATTTCCTTCTACAAATTCTAATTGATTACCATAACGTTTATTAATACAACTCTTCATATATTCTTCCCAACTCTTACCTTCACCTGTAATAAGCAATACTTTTTTTTTGTGTAGGTTATGTTGTTTTCCTGTCGCTATAATACGCATAGTCACCTTTGCAAATTCTTCGTCAGGAATATCTGTTAATCCCATTTCTTTCCCCCATTTCGTATATGCTCGTTTTACTAAATCAAACGTTTCTGGATAATGTTTCTTTATGTACTTACACGTATCTTTTTCTGGCGCTTTTATTCTAGGTAGAAATTTCAGTATATGATAGGTCTGCCTACAATACTCAACTATCCCATAGACAAAATCATCACTATTGGCTAGTTCTATTTTTAGTTCTTGTTCCAAGAGACGAATGAAATCGTTTACACATTTATAGAATATTGTTTTTCCTTCTTTATACAATAGTAGTTCTTCTTGTTTCAAGGTATTCCCACTATTATTTATATATCTCGATAACTTAACAACTATAACCAACAATACTTGCTCTTCTATATTTAGAGGTCTATTTTTGTTCACCTTGATTATATTTTTATCCTCAAATATTTTTTTATAATGTATGGATTCTACTGTGTGTTTAACAATCCATTCACTAAACTTTACTTTATGTCCTTGTTTTATTCGTTTAAAAAGAATTGTTATAATAAAGGCTAATCTTCTTTTATCATTAGAATAAAATATAATATCTAATTTTTTTTCAATATCATGTACGTAATCCATCAATACTTCTTCTTTATATTCTGTAAAGGGCCATTCTGTATCGGGAAAAGCTTCCAAGTAACGCTCAGAAAACATGAATATAATTTGAAATTCATCCCCTGAAATCCTTAATGGCTTTTTTTCTAAACATAAACCGAATTTTTCAATATACCTACTGACTCTTTTTAGTACATCATTAGTCGAGGTAACAGGGAGATATAGTCTATCAGCTAAAGAGGTCACTGTATTGGCACGTCCCTCTAATAATTGTTGAAGCGCTAAAAACGTTAATGATTTCTTCAGGAGATTAGAAGTTGCTTCAGTAATTGATTGATTCTGGGATAAAGATAATTTTACACCTTTCCCTTTTTTGGAACATATGACTATATTTTTGGGTAATAAATCATTAATAATTGATATATCTTTTCGAATGGTTTTATTTGAACAGTGTAGTTTACTTCCCAATTCCGCCAGCGTAAACCATCGCTTTTCCTCAACAAGAATATTTAAGAGATTAATTTTACGTTTAATATCTTTTTCCATGATTATCTCCTTTTACTATTAATCGAGTCTAATCTTTCATGAACTTTTTTGTTAATCATTTATAAACTTGTTTAAATCATTACATATATTTAAATTTAATAACTTAAATATATTAAGCAAATATAGCTGCAATGTTAGCGGCTGTTATGGGTCTTCCTCTCCTCTCTCTGCAGATGTTATAATAAGAGAACGTAACTCTTTGTTAGCACTTGCAAACAAGACACTAGACAGAATATTCCGACACTCCTCCCTGAAAATCCAGGAGTTTGATTCTTCACAAACAGCAGGATATAAAATTTTTTATCGCATCATTGGAAATCTCACCCTCCTTTTTTTATAAGCGGGAATATTTCACTATTCATTAGGTTTGTCTTTATATTTAATTGTTTAAAGCTAGCTAGCCAACCTAAATTTCATACACATGATACGAATTCATATCCAAATACATAATACTAAATACCCCCCCTACATTTTTTCAATATTTTTCTCTTGTTACAGGAATTTTTCACAACGATAAAAATCAATATTTAATATATACTTAGAAAAGCGAACACCATCGATTATTCATAATCATTTGACAGGAATGCAATTTGTATCGTTGAAAGAAAATACTCATACAGGAACATCTACAGGTAAGGTTATACGCTATACATGATGTGTGTTGTCGCTACGTGCAGTATTTCTCAAAACATTTCCGCCAGGTGATGGTTATGTAGAGCTTCTACAAGAAGAAGGAAAGACAAATCATGTCTGAATTTCAGAATCTTCCAAAATTCAGACATTACTATGAGGAAACAATCATTGATGTGGTACTTCAACAAACGGTTACATATAAACGAACAGAAGTAGAATTTATATAAAGTGAAACTTTAATCAGTGGGGGTTTTCTTCATCCCCCACTGATTATGAGCCCTCACCAATCGGGCTGTTACGGGCAGCCCTACTCCCACCTATCTTCCTTGCTACTCTTTGAACCTTGAGGTGGGAGTCTTACTGCCCTAAAATAGCGGGATAAAATCTCCTATAGCAGTAAAGACTTTCATTTATGTTGCAATCTCATCCAATGATACCTAACTTTCTATGCAGTTCGTACTCCTCAGACTAGAGATTTTCCGCCGACTTCCTTCACGATTCAGGAGTTGAACTCCAGAAAATGTGCACATGCTGAGCGCACCAAAAAAAGCAATGAGCCTACACCCATTGCTTTTCTTACTAATTAAAGCATAACCCCAACGATAACCGCTGATAAGATACTTACTAATGTTGCACCGTATACAAGTTTTAATCCGAATGATGATACAACGTTCGCTTGTTTTCCATCAATACTTTTCGTCGCCCCAGCGATAATTCCGATAGATGAGAAGTTCGCAAATGATACGAGGAAGATTGATAAAATCCCTACTGTTCGATCCGATAAATCACCGGCCACTTTTCCAAGGTCAAGCATTGCCACGAATTCGTTCGTTACTAATTTTGTTGCCATAATTTGTCCCGCTGTTAGCATCTCTGATGTTGGAATACCCATAATAAATGCTAATGGTGAGAAGATATACCCTAAAATGCTTTGGAATGTGATTCCGAAAATTGAATCGAATACACCGTTAATTGCTGTAATTAATGCTACGAAACCGATTAACATCGCCGCCACTGTTACAGCGATAGAGAAACCAAGCATAATATATTCGCCTAACATTTCAAAGAATGTTTGTTTCTTATCTTCTTGTAATTCTAAAATATCGTCCTCTTCTTTTACATCATATGGATTAATAATATGAACGATAATGAATCCACTAAATAAGTTTAATACAAGTGCTGTGACTACATATTTCGGCTCAATCATTTTCATATAAGAACCAACAATTGACATTGATACTGTTGACATAGAAGATGCACAAAGTGTATATAAACGATTTTTCGGTAATTTACTTAATTGATCTTTTACTGTAATAAACACTTCACCTTGACCAACGATTGCAGCTGCTACTGCATTATAGGATTCTAGTTTTCCTAAACCATTAATCTTACTTAATACGAAACCGACTGCACGAATGATAATTGGTAAAATTTTAATATGCTGCAAAATTCCAATTAATACAGCTAAGAAAATAATTGGTAATAGTACTGTTAAAAAGAATGGTGCTTGTCCATCATTTGCTAGACCACCAAATACAAAATTAACCCCTTCTTCCGCATATTTTAATATCGCGCCGAAACCATCTGCAATTCCTTTTACTAACACATATCCTATTTTTGTATTTAGTAAGAAATAGGATAACGCTAATTGAATGACAAGCATAATTGCAATTGGTTTATATTTAATTTTCTTACGATCTGAACTTACAAGAAAAGCTAGTACAAATACTACCAGTAAACCAATTAGAAACATTACTAGTTTCATATGTGAATCCCCACTTCCCATGTGTTATCGGTTGTCCAACGAATGACGAATGACGTCTGACTACTAATGTTTAAAAAGAAAAATCCTTACAATCAGTAAGCGTTTACATAAATTGCAATTTACAAATGGCGGTCTCTTCTTCCCTACCTTATTCAAAGTCTGAAATGGATACCACCTACAATACAAATTGTAAGCGTTATCTAACAGAAATGCAACATAATTTTTCCCTTATAAACAAAAGCAGTGAGTTTACGCTCACTGCTTTTAACTTTTATAACATTACGCCAACAATAATCGCTGATAAAACACTCACTAAAGTTGCGCCATATACAAGGCGTAATCCGAACGACGACACAACATTTGATTGATTTTCGTCAATTCCTTTCGTTGCTCCTGCGATAATGCCAATAGATGAAAAGTTCGCAAAAGATACAAGGAATACCGAAAGAATACCGACTGTGCGAGCAGATAATTCCCCTCCCACTTTGCCAAGGTCAAGCATCGCGACAAACTCATTTGACACTAATTTTGTTGCCATAATTTGACCCGCTGTTACCACTTCTGATTTCGGAATGCCCATTACAAATGCAAGAGGAGAGAAAATATATCCTAAAATAGCTTGGAATGTCATTCCAAAAATCGCATCGAACAAGCTATTAATGGCTGTAATTAATGCTACGAAACCAAGTAACATTGCCGCTACTGTTACTGCAATTGTAAAGCCAAGCATAATATATTCGCCTAACATTTCAAAGAATGACTGCTTCTTTTTATTTTCTAATTTTAACGTATTTTCTTCTTCTGTAATATCATACGGATTAATAATATGAACGATAATGAATCCACTAAATAAGTTTAATACAAGTGCTGTGACTACATATTTCGGCTCAATCATTTTCATATAAGAACCAACAATTGACATCGATACTGTTGACATAGAAGATGCACAAAGTGTATATAAACGATGCTTTGGAATTTTACTTAATTGATCTTTTACCGTAATAAATACTTCTGCTTGACCAACGATTGCAGCTGCTACTGCATTATAGGATTCTAGTTTTCCTAAACCATTTACTTTACTCAATAGAAAACCAACAGAGCGAATGAACAGTGGTAAAATCTTGAAGTGCTGCAAAATCCCAATTAATACAGCGAAGAATACAATTGGTAATAACGCTGTGAGGAAGAATGTGGTTTCCCCCTTATTCACAAGACCCCCAAATACGAAAACGATTCCAGATTCAGCATATGTGAGCAAGGCGCCAAATCCATCAGAAATTCCTTTTACTAAAATATACCCAATCTGTGTACTTAATAGGAAGTACGATAATGCCAATTGAACCATAAGCATCACCACAATTGGTTTATACTTAATTTTCTTTCGGTCTGTACTTATAAGAAAACCAAGTATAAATACAACGAGTAATCCTACAAGAAACATAACAAACTTCATATATAAAATCCTCCGTTTAAAACTTATTCAACATTTTAGTAAATTATTAAACATTGAATGTCTGACCATACAAAACAATCAATAATCCGAACTTTTATTTTTCACGTAAAATGAATATGATATCAACAAAAACGAATTTATCTCTTATTTATAAAGGCCTTAACCATTCTAACATAAATTTAAATCCACATCCTTATATTTCCGAAAAAAATTACAATGAATATAAAAAAATTATTAATGTTCGTCTTTTATAAAGATATAAAAAAGGTATCAGATTTTCTCTGATACCTCCTTTTTACATAGTTTGTTCTTTTTCTTCTACTTTAGAATCTTCCCAGCACTCTGTATTTTCTAGCCCCGGAATCGAACTTGCATGAAACACTGGGTCTCTTCCTTGTTTCTTTTGTTTTACATAGTCTGATAATGCTGTAAAAGCAAACTTAGATAGAAATACAATTGCCACTAAATTAATAACAGCCATAATCCCCATAAATAGGTCTGCTAAATCCCATACAATTTGAATTGTAGCTACCGAACCAAGTATAACCATACCAAGCACTGCAATTCGGTAAACGATCAATATCCCTTTACTTCCATTTAAGAATTCAATATTTGTTTCACCATAATAGTAATTCCCAACAAGTGAACTAAATGCAAATAAGAAAATTGCAACTGCTACAAAAATAGAGGCCCAAGATCCAATATGTTGACTTAATGCTTGTTGTGTTAATTGGATACCATTTGTATTAGCTAATCCTGATACATCTGATAACAAAATAATAAATGCTGTACAACTACAAATTAGCAATGTATCTGTAAATACCCCTAATGTTTGGATAAACCCTTGTTTGACGGGATGTGTTACATTCGCAGTTGCTGCTGCGTTTGGCGCGCTCCCCATACCAGCTTCATTTGAAAACAATCCACGTTTTACCCCTAGTAAAATAGCCGCTCCAAATCCACCACCAACAACTTCTTTAATCCCAAAAGCATGTAAAATAATTTCTTTAAATAAAGTTGGAATCTCTGTAATATTTGTAATCACTACGAACAAGGCAACTCCTATATAAATAAGCGCCATAACAGGAACAATCATTTCGACAGCGCGAGCAATTCGTTTTACCCCACCAAAAATAATAATTGCTAACAGTCCAGCCATTACAATGCCGACTAATCTACTATCTGTATGAAATGCGCCATCAAATGCTGCTGCCACAGTATTTGACTGTACCGCATTAAAAATCAAACCAAAACTAACTGTGATTAAAATAGAGAAAATAGCACCGAGCCAGCGCTTATTTAGTCCTTTTTCCATATAATACGCCGGTCCCCCGCGGAACGTATTTCCATCTTTCACTTTGTAAATTTGCGCTAATGTACTTTCTACAAAAGCAGATGCACCACCAATTATCGCAATCAGCCACATCCAAAATACAGCCCCAGGTCCCCCAGTTGAAATCGCAATTGCCACACCTGCTAAATTACCTGTACCTACACGAGAAGCTGTACTCATACAAAACGCTTGGAATGACGAAACGCCATTCTTTTCCTTTTGTGCTTTACGTGTTTTCGAACTCGCTCCATCTCCTAGTAAGCGAATCATTTCACCAAAATAGCGAATTTGAACAAAATTAACTCGTAAAGAAAAATAAATGCCAATACTAATTAACATACCTATCATAATATATGTCCAAAGAACATTATTTATATCCGTAATCAATCTCGCTAACATTTCCATCGAATCACTTCCCCCTCTCTTAACAATAAGAAGATTATATTCTAAAAAATTTTAAGAATCAACAAGTTTAGACAAAAAAATGTTAGGTTTTATGACACAATAATGTAATTATTCCTAACATAACTTACTCCCTAAACAAACTGGACATCATTATGTTTCCTACAATCGAATTGACAAACAAAATTGTTGTAACTATAATGATTACATCACGTTGATAAAACAACCTGATCATAAAACTATCTATCCACCTTTAGATATATAGCTTTACTACTTATTTTATAAAATTTCGGAGGGATTTCTTATGAAAATTGGAATTATCGGAGCAAGTGGAAAAGCTGGAAGCCGTATTATGAAAGAAGCACTTGATCGCGGCCATGAAGTTACTGCAATTGTACGAAACGCATCAAACATTACAGACAAGAATGTAAAAGTATTAGAAAAATCCGTATTCGATCTTACTTCTAACGACCTTCAAACATTCGATGTAGTTGTGAACGCATTTGGTGCGCCAACTGGTAAAGAGCATCTTCACGTTGATGCCGGAAACGTATTAATTGAGGCCATGAAAGGTGCGCCACATACAAAATTAATTGTTGTCGGCGGTGCTGGTAGTCTATTTATAGACGAAGCAAAAACAACACGAGTATTTGAAACACCAGATTTCCCAGCAGAATATCTTCCAACTGCCCAAAATCAAGGCAAAAACCTAGAAATTTTACAACAAACAAACGACATTACTTGGACATTCATTAGCCCTTCTGCTCTATTCGCATTAGGAAAACGTACTGGTTCTTATAAAACTGGTAAAGATCATCTTCTTGTTAACTCAAAAGGCGATAGCTATGTAAGTTATGAAGATTTTGCTGTAGCAACACTTGATGAAATCGAAAATCCAAAACACGAAAACGAACGCTTCACAGTTGTTTCTGAAGCAGAATAATAAAGGGAATTTTTGAATCAACAGGCACTTTAGCCCCACTAAAGTAAAACTCGCCCCTAAAATCTTGAGGTGGGAGTTTTACTTTTTATTAATATCTTCCACCAAAATCACCATTGTTCTACCACATAACGAATACTCGTTTATCTCTTGTAAGATGTAGATGGTTGATTCGCGATGCTTCATTTTTTTCAGCTCACAGCTACTTCTAAGCTTGATTTTTTCTTACTTCTTTCAAATAGTACAACTGCATTTTGGAGATTGCTGTCTCCTTATGAGCATCCCTTTTTAATTTGAAATCAAAATTCACCAGGCCGTATTTACTTCGAATGAAAATGCGAATTTTTCCGCCCACATTTCCCCTTTGAGGTGGATCAGTTGATTGCGCTTGATAGGTTCCTCTCTTCGCATTCATTTGTTTGAACTGCACATAATCTTTTCTCAATATCTTACTCGCATCAAACGCCCCTTCATTCTTTTTATGTAGCACGCGAACTATCATCAAAAAAAGGGAAAATGAACAAAACTTACTCATTTTTCCCTTTTCTTCTCTATATTCGACTATGTTTTAAATCATTCGAAAATAAAATGTCTGCCCTCGTCCTTTGTCATCACTAAGTTATGGAATCAAATCCATATAGTTACGAATCATTTTTTATGTTAACATAAGTGTATATAGTATATAATAAAAGATATATATTATACACTTGCCGATAAAGGAACTTTTCTATGATGCGGACAAGTTCATAAATAATAGGTAAGACATTATGATTTTAAATTTCTTCAACTGGAATTAGAAATTTAAGGGCATTTATCTCATTTTGTGAAGCTTTGTATAAAGTTTTGCATTTTTTTGCTGTTCTTACCTATATTCGGGATACTTATTCCACAAAATAAGAGTATTGTTATCGTAAAGGAGAATTGGAGATGCCAGAAACTATCACTCAAACAAAGCCTGAACAAGAATCTGTACAAATTTCTGCTAGCCAAGGACAACTAGATGTACTTGACCAGTTATTAAAACCTGAAGTACAACAATCATTAACTACGCTAGTAGAACAGCTTCCAAAATTAACTGAGCTTGTTAACATTTTAACTAAGTCTTATGATTTCGCACAAACTGTTGCAAATGATGAAGTATTAAAAAGCGACACTGTTGGTGCAATCCAAGAGATTGTAGAACCTGTAAAAGATACTGTGAAAACAATAGCAGCAACTGCTATTGAAGCAAAAGATCGCGCTGAAGAAAGCAATGAAGTTATCGGTCTTTTTGGTTTATTAAAATTATTAAAAGATCCACAAGCACAAAAAATGTTCCGCTTTGTAAATGCTTATCTTCAAATTAGTGCAGAACGTAATAATAAATAATTTATCTTATAACAACAATTAGTAAAGACGGGGGATATCATACTATGTCAAAACAAATTGTCATCTTAGGCGCTGGTTATGGCGGACTTCTTGCCGCTTTAAATGTACGCAAATATTACAGCAAATCAGAAGCACAAGTTACAGTTATTAACCAATATCCAACACACCAAATCATCACAGAACTACACCGCTTAGCAGCAGGTAATATTTCTGAGCAAGCAATTGCAATGCCACTTACGAAACTTTTCAAAGGAAAAGATATCGATCTTAAAATTGCAACAGTTGAATCTTTCTCAGTGGATAAAAAAGAAGTTAAACTAGTTGGCGGCACTACTTTATCTTATGATGCACTTGTAGTTGCTTTAGGAAGTAAAACCGCTTACTTCGGTATTCCAGGATTAGAAGAAAACAGCATGGTATTAAAATCTGCTGACGATGCAAACAAAATCTTTAAACATGTGGAAGAACGCATTCGTGAATACGCAAAAACAAAAAATGAAGCTGATGCGACAATCTTAATCGGCGGTGGCGGATTAACTGGTGTTGAGCTAGTGGGTGAACTTGCTGATGTTATGCCTAAACTTGCAAAAAGCTACGGCGTAAATCCAAAAGAAGTAAAATTACTTCTTGTTGAAGCAGGTCCAAAAATCCTTCCAGTATTACCAGACGATTTAATCGAACGTGCGACAACTAGCCTAGAAGCACGCGGTGTTACATTCTTAACAGGGCTTCCTGTAACAAATGTTGAAGGCAACACAATCGAATTAAAGGACGGTCAAAAAATCGTTGCGAACACATTCGTTTGGACAGGTGGCGTACAAGGTAACCCATTAATTGGCGAATCTGGTCTTGAAGTAAACCGTGGCCGTGCAACTGTTGACGACTACTTACAATCTACTTCTCATAAAAATGTATTCGTTGCTGGAGACAGCGCTGTTGTATTCGGCCCAGAAGGTCGCCCATATCCACCAACTGCACAAATCGCTTGGCAAATGGGTGAACTAATTGGATACAACTTATACGCAGCATTAGAAGGCAAAGCTCTTGAAGAGTTTAAACCAGTAAACTCTGGTACACTTGCAAGCCTAGGACGTAAAGATGCTGTTGCTATTATTGGTGCAAGCTCAACTCCACTTAAAGGCTTACCTGCATCATTAATGAAAGAAGCAAGTAACGTTCGTTACTTATCACACATTAAAGGATTATTCAGCTTAGCTTACTAATCCGTATCGAAGCCTAAATCATACATCTCATGATTTAGGCTTTTTTGTATACATAGCTTTATTCGTCATGAAAATATAATAATCCTCCAAAATTGTTCTAATATACTGATTTTTTCATCAAAATTGTGTATAAAAATAGAAGCAAGGATTATTCCTCGCTCCTACTTTTCCTTTCAATACTTTTGCTCATTTCAAATAAACTGAAACTTTAATCAGTGGGGGGGTTCTTCATCTCCCACTGATTATGAGCCCTCACCAATCGTGCTGTTACGAACAGCATTACTCCCACCTATCTTCCTTGCTATTCTTTGAAGCTTAAGGTGAGAGTCTTACTGCCCTAAAATAGCGGAATAAAGATGAAACTTCACTATAACATGTATCTATTCAATTGATGAAAGTACATCAATAAGTGAAAAGATAACTGTCGTAACTTCTGGCTTTGCAGTAGTTTTCCATCCCGCGGATGAATCACCGCTGACTATAGCGCCTCACTTTATAAATCTTCCCCAATAATTCTTACTTCTCTTTCTAACTTTACACCAAATTTCTCTTCCACTGTTTTTTGTACAAAATGAATTAAATCGATATAATCTTGTGCTGTTCCATTATCTACATTGACCATAAATCCAGCATGTTTTGTAGAAACCTCTACACCACCGATTCTCTTTCCTTGCAGTCCAGAGTCTTGAATTAATTTTCCTGCAAAGTGATTCGGTGGACGCTTGAAAACACTACCGCATGAAGGATATTCTAGCGGTTGCTTAGACTCTCTTTTATATGTCAGATCGTCCATTTTCGCTTTAATCTCTGCGTAATTACCTTTTTCAAGCTCAAATGTACCTTCCAATATAATGTAATGATTATTAGCAAATGTGCTTTTACGATACCCAAATTCAAAGTCATCTTTTGTAAGAGTTATAAGTTCTCCCGCTTCTGTCATCACAAGTGCCTTTGTTAACACATAGGAGATCTCACCACCATATGCACCAGCATTCATATATAAAGCACCGCCCACAGAACCAGGAATGCCACATGCAAATTCAAGGCCTGTTAAAGAATATTCTAGCGCTGTTCTCGAAACATCAATAATCGCCGCACCGCTTTGTGCTATAATTGATGTTCCTTGCACAGTAATATCCGTTATATGAGTTAAGCTTAATGTAATACCACGGATACCTCCATCTTTTATAATGACATTAGAGCCATTTCCTAAAAATGTAATGGGAATATTGTGCTCGCTTGCATATTTTACAACCTTTTGAATTTCCGTATAACTAGTGGGCATAATAAACACATCCGCCTTGCCTCCGACTTTGATGTGCGTATGATTTTTCAACATTTCATCTTGCTTCACATGATTCTCTGGTAATATTTCACTTAAGTATTTATAAACCTCTTGCATATTCATGATCCGATTCCTCTATTTCTATATTCTTTTTTCCCCGCTTATGACGGGCAATCATATCCCCACTAAAAAGATATGTTAAGAAACAATATAACGTGGTAGATAAGCTATGAACGTCTAATTGGAAATCATACAACAGATAAAAAATCCTACTCATTAAAGCATATTTCCCCAAAAACTACTCTGTGATTATACAAGATTCCAATCTCAGTTTCACACCTTATAAATCTGTTGCTTTATAAGGTGTGCCACTCATATTAAAATATATATTTCTCAATAAAGCAACCCAAATAGGTCAAAACTCCATATATTACAAATTTGTAACTTTAGCGTAATAAAGTTACACCTACATTATTGAGGATTCTCTCCATATATCACCAATTTACCCCACAACAACAGCACATCCACTAGAATGTGCTGTTGTTCTTCATGATTAATTTCCTTCTTTTTCCTTATCAAACCACAATAACTCATCGTCATCAACGTCACCGTTATAGTTAATCAATATCTCTTCTCCTGCTTTTATATCTGTATAAGCATAGAAATCGAATGTATGATTGTCAAAATTGATTTCGTATGTGGCATTCGGACGATACGCATGGTTAAACAGCATACCATATCCTAATAGAATCGCTGAATGATTCACCCCATACTCAAATGCATAATCGGCAAGTAACGTTTTTTCAATAAATATATGTTCTTCGTTTGGATAAGAAATAACTGGTGCTTCATGCAATAGCTCACCTTTTTTTATATCCCGTGTTGCAAATACCCCTCGATTAAATTCCCCACTACTAAGTGCAGATGTCTTAATTTCAATCATATTTTCCACCTATATATTTCTTTCTCTACAGTATTTTCTTACTTTAAGCTTGACAGATACAGACGAGAAAAGCAATTCATTTAAATAAATATTTCTGATTGGTGCCTTTTCCACTCTTGACGAAAAAATCTATACGCACTTATTGGAAATCACCAAAATATTTAGTACACTAGTAAATGGAATGAATACGGCGATGGAGTTCGCCACAACCGCTGCTTAGCTAATGACTCCTACCAGGATACACACTGGTAGGAGTCTATTTTTTTTGAGTAAACTAAGAGAGAGGTGAAGAAAATGGTCTATCTTATTGTTGGATTAGCTGGAATATTAGGTGCTCTTTCACGATATTATTTAGGACTAAGTATTGATGTATTGTGGCACCACCCTTTCCCACTCGCCACATTATTTATTAATTTGATTGGATGCTTTTTATTAAGCTGGATTGCCACTTATATTTCTCGTCTAAATATTTTTCCTTCAGAGGTCGTTACGGGGATTGGAACAGGATTTGTAGGATCTTTTACTACATTTTCTACTTTTGGTGTCGAGACAATGAAATTAATCAACCAATCAGCATGGTCGATTGCTATCGTATATGTACTCTGCAGCATATTCGGTGGACTTTTTATGTCTAGTATGGGATACAAATTAGGAAATATCTTATTTACAAAGCGCGCCGTTATAACGAAAAAGGGGGACTAAACAATGTCAGAATATCATGCATTACTCGTCGCTATCGGTGGCTTCTTCGGTGCGATTACACGCTTTTATATAAGCAATTGGTTTAAGAAAAGAAAGAAAACATCCTTTCCGCTTGCCACATTCTTTATCAATATAACAGGCGCTTTCTTGCTCGGACTCATTGCCGGAAAAGGTATCGATAAAAGTTGGCAATTGCTACTAGGAACAGGCTTCATGGGCGCTTTCACTACATTTTCTACTTTTAAATTAGAATCCATTCAGCTTTTTACAAATAAGAAGTGTGGAACTGGGTTCTTGTACATAGGAGCAACCTATATCAGCGGAATCATACTTGCATGTATCGGAATAAAAATAGGTAGTTTATAAAAATAAAAGGGGTGGTGACAACTACCATCCCTTTTATTTTCTATTCTTTCTTGCGATTCTCTACTTTTTCAAGCAATTGTTCTTTTCTTATTTTAGAACGGTCTATATATTCATCTGAAAACTCTGTAGCGTATGCTCCTCGATACTTCTTAGGAGAGTTCAGCACCTGCTCTTCTTCCTTTAAAACCATTCTCTTCATATAGATATGGAAGAACACTTCTACTATCCCAATCAGAAGTGCTGCCCAAAACGAAGATGCAGTAAGACTCCGAGTTGCATCAATACCTGTAAGAAGATATGCTAATACCCAAATTCCGAAAAAACTTAAACCGAAATCCACAATGGTAGCAACTGTATTTCCATACTTAGATAGAACAAATAAATCTCCAATTAAATAGGCTGCTCCTGTAATGACTAATGAGATAAACAAAACTCTAGGAACTGAAACGTCCCAGAAAATACCTAGTACTATAAGCAATACAGCACTAATTGCCATATACTTAATCAATAAAGCAACAATATGTTTCATTGATTATCCTCCATTTTTAACTTCCATATGGAATCATATTTTTACCCAGTACTAGATTGTGTTGATTTCATAAAAGCATACAGGAAATTGCAACCATCACATTATCTGATTTATTCGGCTCTTTTAGGGCAGTAACAGCCCGGTTGGTGAAATTTTATTTATATCAAGCAAGTCCCTTATTCTTACAACAGTTTGTAGTATAATTTGCTTATTATTTTATGCAATTGGTGTTCCATTTGGCACTAGCTCATCAGGTTTTAAAAGCACAACATCTCCTTCTTCTGGAACACCACCTATTATTAACACCTCTGATTTAAATCCCGCAATTCGTCTTGGTGGAAAGTTCACAACTCCAATGACCTGTCTGCCAATTAACTCTTCCGGCTCATATCTTTTCGTAATTTGGGCTGAAGATTGTTTCATCCCCACTTCTTCTCCAAAATCAACTTTTAATTTTATCGCCGGCTTCCGCGCTTCTGGAAATAGCTCTGCTTCTACAATCGTTCCGATGCGGATATCTAATTTCATAAAGTCTTCAATCGTTGCCATATATGCTCCCTCCAATTTTTGAAATACCTACCTACATTTTAAACAAATGAAATAAAAGATTTTTCACCAAAAATCAGCTATTTTTATCTCTATGTCATATATTCGTTACATCGTCCCTATCACCTTTGCGATATTGACTCGGTGACATCCCCTCATACTTTTGGAACAAGCGAGTTAAAGAAGACTGATGCTCTAACCCAACCTGTATGGCAATATGCATAATGGATAAATTTGTATTTCGCAATAATTCTTTTGCTTTATTAAGGCGAACTTCCTGTATGTATACCGATGGAGATTTTCCCGTTTCTTTTAGAAACCACTCCGAATAATAAGAACGATTATAGTGCTCAAGCGCCGCTAATTGTTGCACAGTTATATTTTTATCATAATGTTCATGAATATATTGAATAGACTTCGGATGTCGCTCCTTGAATAAGCAGCGCGAAATATATGGATAGAGTTCGTTCAAGGAAGATTGTCCTTGTTCTATTTCATGTAAAATGAGATAGCGAATACTTTTCCACTGTTTATCGAACACATGTGAAATCCCTGTCCTTTGCATATTTCCTTCAGGAATCATGAAATGAGGAATATCCAGCACTAAAAATTCATTGCGTACAGCAGAATGAAACGTATGGGTGCATTCTGGAGGGACAAAAAATAACGTCTTCTGGTCAATGAGAAGATTTTGTAACCCAGCTTTTATAGAAAGTTCTCCTTGAAGAGGTAAAATTAACTGAGCATGACTGTGAGCATGTGTATGTTCAATCTCTCTATACGTTCGGCGTTCCGCAACAATCTCTTTACATATTTGCATATGCTCTTCTTCTCCCTTTTCATATTTGGATTTATCATATCAAAAAAAGTAGTGCAAACCAATCGCACGGTCTGCACTACTTTTTAATGTTTTTTCAAATCTCTCAAATTCGATATATATAAAGCGATTATTAAAATAAGAATTGATCCAGCATATAATAACGTTTCAAATGGTTCTTCATGAGAAACAATAATTAAGCGAATAAGTGCTGTAATTCCTATATAAATAAAATAACGTAACGGGAAATGATAATTTGATTTAAAATACTTAATAATCAACGCAATGAACTCGAAATATAAAAAGTACACAATAATGCTTTCAACAAGCTTATACGATGTAAATTTTTCGGCTGAAAATATGTACTGTATAAACGTAATTGTTTCATTCACTAAAAAGATTGCTAAAACAACGGATAATAATATAATAAGCGCAATGTTTAAAATCCATTGTAAAATACCTGCGATAAAGTGATCGATATTAAATAACTTCATTTCCTTTAAAACTCCTCTTCCTATTCATACTTATATATTATAGTAAAATTATATTCTACGGAAGTTGAAGCTGTATTTCTCGCCTTTTCATTTATACTATCAGCTCTCATTTTCCCCATTATAAATGAAATAGCCAACTCAATTATTTCCTGATACCGAAACTTACGACTGTATCCTTTTCCGAATCATAGCGATAACTAATAAAATAACTGGTATTACAATTTGGAGTGGAATATGTAGAAAGATCGGGACCTTCTTTATTCCAATTTCTTCATGCTCCATGTAATTAGTCGCAATCATAATTGATAACAGAACTACTACTGCACCAAACACAACAACTATAGAACGATAGCTTTTCAATCTAAACAATTGGGCAGTTCCTACTGCGGCACCATATAGAAACGATCCCACCTTAAAAAATCCGCCGATCATCATCGTTATAATGATAGCTGCATCAATTCGTTCAATCAGATTTCCAATAGATGCCATCCTCACGATTGTAAGCAGTGGATATGTTTTCATCTTAACTAAATTGGGGCCTATGACGGAAAGAATACTGATTGTATTTACAGTTAATAGAATTCCCGCTACAAGAACCACTACCATCCCTAATTTCTTCACCTTTCTCGAATCATGTAATGCCGGCCAAAACATCATAAACAATACCATTTCACCGAATGGAAATGTGATGACAAGAGGAAAGGCTGCCTCCCATACTGGCCCGAACCCTTTTTCTAGTACAGGTGCGAGCTGTTCTATATCAACAACTTGAGAGCTGTATACAATAGCCCATGTTAATATCGCAACAAGGAACAAAAAAGGAAAGAATATCTCCCCCATACGTCCGAATACTTCAATTCCACCATGTAAACAATACACAATGACAAGCATAAAACTACCGATAACGATAATAAGAGGAGTTTTCGGCAGAAAAGTTCCCGTTATAAGTTCACCAAAATCTCTCAATACTCGTGCGGCTATATAAATAAAATAAAAAATGTAGATTACATTCAAAGGGTAACCGATAAGTTTGCCCACAATTTTAGGAATCATTTGTGTAAGTGTATCTCCCGAGTAATACTCAAATAATTTTGTATATATCCACATTAAAACGAAACCACAGAACATACCGACTAGAATGACTAACCAGGCATCTTGTTTCGCGTCTACCCCTAATCCATAAATTACTGTACTCCCCACTTCGAAAGCCATCATAATATAAAAAAGTTGCATAATTCCTATTTTTTCCCGCATCATGTCTTTTTCTCCTTTGTCTAAGGAACATACGATATTATTCTTTCACTGTGTAAGACCTCTTTTTTCTAATAAAAGTGATAAGTAACAGCACTGTCGGCATAAGCGTCATCATACACGGTATATAAAAAGGAGAGATGTTTCCTAAAAATCGAGTCATTTCCTGTCCACTAGAAAATGCCCATACACCAATTAGTATTACAAAAAAACCAAGTGGAAACACAATGGGACGGTAGTCAGACAGATGAAGCCATTGCGCAGTCCCTAGAACAAGTACATAATAAAATACGGAAATTTTGATGAACGCCCCCAACACCCAAAGAGTAATCACAATTGACTCAAGATGTTCAAAAAAAGTAGCAACACTAATGTATCGAAAAGCAGTAAACACTGGATATATATGACTAATTACTGTTCCTCCAAACAGCAAAACTCCAATTATATTAGCATAAAGCAGAATGAACATTGCGACAAACACCGAGATTATCCCCCACTTTCTCCCTTTTTCACAATCTGTTACAAAAGGAAGTAGCATAGAGATAAGAGACACTTCACTAAACCAAGCCTGTGGCACAGTTGAACCAAGGATTGAAGGCAGCACACCATGCTCCATAATTGGAAACATATTCTCTATTTTCAAGTCAGGTATAAGCAGGAAAAAGAGGACAGGTGGAAATAAAAATAGCGGAACGAACAGTTGCGATGCCCTTCCTAATACTTCTATACCACCTCGAACCGCAAACCCACAAATTAGAATCATGCTTCCAATCACTACAATAATCGGAGTCTTAGGTAAAAAAGAACCAATGACGAAATCTGCGTACTCCCTAGTTATTATGCCGCATATATGTAAAATGAAGAACAGATAGACAAGCCCAAGGATTTTTCCTGGAATCCGGCCGACGATATATTTACTATATTGTATAATCGATTTCTCTGGATAACACTTATGCAATTGATATACGACAAATACAGTAAAAAAACCATTGAGAGACGCCCAAATTGGTGAAATCCATATATCGCGCTCTGCGTGCTCACTTGTAATGGCTGGAACAATAAGAACAGCCGTTGCAATGATTGTTGGTATGATGATAAGCGCCATCTGAAACGCAGAAATTTTCCCTTTTTCAACCATTTTCTTGTCTCCTTTTTATCCTACTTTTTCTCAAGCATTTTACCAAGCGGTTTGAAAAGCTTCTCAATCATTTGCGTAGGCCCTAACATGTCCGGAAAAAACAAAAGAAGAATAGCAAGCAGGTACCCTATCGCTGTTAAGGTTATAAAGGCCACCTTCTCCTTTTTCTGATCGTGATTCATTTTTGACCACTCATATAAGGCAATGACAAGCACGCATACTGTTATTCCTACTATTGTTAGCCATTTCATTTTTTTTCGACCTCTTTTTCTTTCACTCCCACTGGTGTAGTAGACAAACCAGGTCGGCGTACACGCGTTTTCATAACAATCTTCACATCCACCTGTGGAAGAAGCTTATCCCAACGATGTTTGACCTTATCCCATTCTTTTGGATATTTGCGGTGAAACGCATCTGCAAAACCAAACGCGTCCACATTCATTTCCTTCTTCACCTGTTTCAATGCTAGGTTCATGTACTGTTTAATGTCTTTTTCTAATTCTTTTTCTACCTTCTTCACAATGTTGGGACTCATAATGTCAAAACGGCTTCCATTTTGTACAATCGTACCTTCTGATTGAACTTTCGCGACGCTCTTCCACTTTCCATTCTCAATCGTAGGAAGAAGCTTTGTCTTTTGACGAACTGGATCTAACGAGATAGATTCTCCTTTTTTGGGGGTTATTGTCACCACACTCTCTTGAATTTCATTTCGCAACCATAATATCCCTCTAGTCACCTTCGTATTCATTCGACCGATCATTTTGTCCTTCTTAAAAACAGCCGTGCCAACTACAATAGCCATCGTTTCATCTTTGTTTTTTCGAGATACTGGTGGTAGCTTTTTAATCAAAGGTAGTAGAGCCACTCCTGCCTCACTTATTAACATCTGTTCAAAATCTATCACTGTAACATTTATACCGATATTCAGCTCTGATAGTTTTCGAAGCGCTTCTCCCACGTATGACTCTAAAGGTGGCTGTAACTTTAGAAGATCGATTGCTTCCCCATCACTAACGAACAAATAAGCTCGTTCCCGAGGTTCTGGATGGCGAAGTAAAAAGTCAATTTGCTTATGAATATCCCCTTCTTTAGCAAACTTTTTACTAAATATATATATTTTACAGTGCCCCCAAAAGAGTTTACGTGAAAATTTTGCTTGAAGCTTTGACGCAGCATCCGCCATATTTTCTCCAATCGCAGACCTTACCAAGATCTGAGAGCCTCCACCACTTCCTCCTCCTGCCTCGGACTGTCCTCCTTTCACAGCCCGAGGCACCAAAATTTGAACAGTAAGCCTAATGTTTTTCCCTTTTTCTTTGTCAATGCCAGTCCCCAACACTAGCGCTGTGTCATTCACTTCTCTTCTGTCCCAACAACCAGAAAGTAAGAAACTAGCTAACAAAAAGAGAAGAATGAGAAACACGTTTATGATGTTCCGAGATAAGAGATTCATGCTTGTTCACACCCTTCTCCTCATATCTTTCCTCTATAAATCGTCTCCCTCGCTTGGATTTGGTTTTTGGCTAGGGGGCTGTCGGTATCGATTGAATTCATTAGTTAAATGGGGACGTGTATTCATCTTCCACCACGGAACTCGAATCAAAGTATCTTTCAGCTCATGTGCATTCATCGGAGCGATTGGTGTAAGGTATGGAATATCAAAAGAGCGCAATGCACATAAGTGAATGACAATTGCAATCACCCCAAGCATAACCCCAAGTAATCCTAGGGAGCCGGCAAGAAACATAATTGGAAAGCGTAACATCCGCAACGCAATCCCTTGTGTATAATGCGGTACCATAAAAGAAGAAATGCCTGTAATCGCAACAACGATAATCATCGGAGCGGAAACGAGACCCGCTTGAACAGCAGCTTGCCCAATAACTAGAGCTCCAACAATACTAACAGCTGCTCCTACCTGTTTCGGAAGTCGAACCCCCGCTTCGCGCAGTGCTTCAAACGTAATCTCCATCATTAATGCTTCTATAAGAGCTGGAAAAGGAACTGTTTCCCGCGAAGATGCCATACTAATCAGCAAAGATGTCGGCACCATTTCCTGATGATACGTGAGCACAGCTACATAGATAGAAGGTAAAACAAGAGAAAATATCATAAATACAAACCGCAACAGACGAATAGCTGAACTAATTAAGAAACGTTGGTAATAATCTTCAGGCGATTGAAGTAAAGAAAAGAAACTAATCGGAGCAATTAAGACAAAAGGTGTACCATCCATCAGAATTACTACACGTCCCTCTAAGAGATTCGCAGCAGCTACATCCGGCCGTTCTGTATTAATAAGTTGCGGAAAGGGGGAATAAGGATTATCTTCAATCAATTCCTCGATATAACCACTTTCTAATATGCTATCTATGTCAATGCGCCGCAATCGGTTTTCAACTTCCTCAATTAGTGTTTCATTCGCAAGTCCTTCTATATAAGCAATTACAACCGAAGTATCCGTATAGCGACCGGTTTGTATTAATTTCATCTTGAAATTAGGACTTTTGATTCTTCTGCGAAGTAAGGAGGTGTTAACTGACAATGTTTCCACAAAACCTTCACGCGGTCCTCGTACGACATTCTCAGCTACCGGTTCTTCAATTGAACGCTTTTCCCATTTCGCAAGCCCTAACGCGAGCCCTGACATTTCCTGGTGCACGAGAAGTACAGGGTTTCCGCTGGAGATATTCTCTATACAATCTGTAAATGTCCTGACTTCTTTCGTCTTGGAAAGATGTATCTGTTTTTCTAACACTTCCAGTGGATTAAGCCCGCCCCCCTCCACTTCCGACATAAGTGGAGAAAGCACATGAGTATGAATCTCCTCTACATTAGATAATCCTTCTACATAAATAAGAACTGCTCTCATTTGTCCACGAATCAAAAACATATGAAAAACCACATCAAAACAATCCTGATACATAGAGCGAAGAATCTCTAAATTTTCATCTAGATCCGAAGAAAGTAAAACTTGTTGTTGCTGATCAATCTTTTTTTGATTCTTTTGAAAAAACATGAACAGCTCCTTTCTTTTATTCCATGTTGTATGAAAACTACCCTTATCTTGCGATATATCTAGAAAATCTATCCAATATAATTAAAAAATTCTTCAATTTATTTATGACTCTTTAAATTGACTGACAGAGAATTGAACCACATTATATTTTAAAGGCTGTTAAATCATATTTTCTTCCCTTCTTTTCACCTGTGTACGGAATTTGCATCATGTGCATTAACCTCTTTATAACTGAGCTGGATTCGATGTTTAGAAATTCTTTTAACTCTCTATTTGTAACCGTCGTTCCTAAAAGAAGCGCATAATCTTGCACAGCATATGTATGTGCTTCTATGGAAAAAGCATTGCACTTCGGACAACGCCATCCAGTTCTTACTTTCATCATTACAAAAGACAAACATTCTGAACACTGTATACCTTTTTGTAATTCCTCTTTTGTAATATTATGTTGCTCAAGAAGATTTTGTTGTAATGGGGAATGTTCGATCATAATATGTTCTACTAATTTTTCTAATTTCTTGGCTGATAACTGTTTCTTTACATGTACATTTTCTAACTGCTTAATTTTATTTGGGAGATTTGCACTATGGGTAATATTTTGGAGAAGTTCTGGATTATGAAATGAAGTTTTAATAATTGTACGCGGTGTACTAATCACAATGAGGGACTCAATTGGAAGGTTAGAAATACCATATAAATGAAGCCACTTTCGAAATTGCACTTCTTGTCTTTTTATTTGCAATATCGGGTCTGGAAATCCTTCTGAATGTTGCTCTGATATGCGGATGAGCTGATGAAATTCCGTATCAAAAAACAATGTCCCTGTTATATTTTTAATTTCTAGAAAGAGTATAAAGCGTGAGGATATGATGAGGGTGTCAATTTGAAAAAAATGCTTCTGATCAAAGAGTCTTATATCATGCAAAATATAATACTCCTTATCTGGTAGAAAGCTAAGCGGGTAATCTACCGCTTGTTCTCCTTTATATCCAGCATTCTGTTTCGCAAACTTTTCAGCAATTCTATCTCTTTTTGGGTGATTTGCAGGCAATCTTCTCAATAATGCTTCTAATTGACGCAAATAAATCGGCTTTTTCCGTTCTTTCACAATCATTTTCAGCACCCCTTTAAAATATATCGGGGCTTCGACATGGAATATCAACATCTCGCCAAATTTTTTCCGTAAAATGTGATTCAAACCATAAACTCGCCTCATTTTGAAGCATAAGTTTACCGTAAATCACAGTTTTTAGAAGCGTTCTTTATAAAATTTGAAACATACTATTGCCAAAATTTGTTTCCCCCCTTAACTTTGCCAAGAATAGCTTGTCCCCTCAAATGTCACTTCCAATTATTTACCAAAAATTAAAACAAATATACAAACAATGACTTAAGAAGAGAAGATAAACTAAAAGGAGACCTACGAAAAACGTTGGAGAAATTATAGGAAGTCTCACTAACGAAAGGACTTAAAACTCACGCCAAGAATTTTTTTGAAAGTTATCATTGTATTTTCCTTTTGAAATTCCTCCTGTAGATTGATTCCTCTATAAGATAAAGTTAAGTTCATAAACAATGATAATGAAAAAGCAAGTTCCCTCAATTAACAGGTCACTTGCTTTAACTTCTATCATGTTCTTAGCATGCTTCACCAGAGTATCTTCTACATCAGCTTCCATCACCACATATATAATAGTGAGCTCCATTATATAATGAATTTAAAGAAATCATCCTGTATAAACCGTTGCGATAATCACTCTTATTTTATGGATACGCCCTATCATTACTGCCTAGATCTAATTAACAAGGAACGAAATTTTCTACACGTCGCAAGTTCATTTATCCACAATATAATTAATGTGCGCCACTTAATTTAACTAGAATCTTTGCTTGAGACTTATCATGAATTAATGCTTCAAAGCCTTGTTCAGCAATATTATCTATATCAACTTTACTTGTAATAATTGATTGCGCCGGTAATCTTCCATTAGCAAGTAATTCAATGACCTCGTTATAAGTTTCATTGCTATATCCCACAGATCCCATTAATTTTACGCCGCTAAAGAGTAGGGATGAAGGAGCATTAAATTGGATATCCTGGGTGTGAAAGCTGATAACCATCATTGTGCCACGAACTTTAGTTGATTGAATGGCTTGATTAAATGTTGACTCAACACCTGCAGCTTCAAATACAACATCTGCTCCATCTGGGAATAATTTACGAATTTCTTCAACAGGGTTCACTTCTCTAGCATTAAAGACGTGTGTTGCACCCAATTCAGTTGCTTTGTCGAGTCGACTATCCAATAAATCGACAACAATAATATTAGAAACACCTGCAGCTTTTGCCCCTAATACAGCAAATAGCCCGATAGGACCTGCGCCATAGACAACAATAGTATCTCCTTCTTTTACATTTGAATCCTTAACTGATTGAAAAGATACAGCTGCTGGTTCTACCATTGCTGCTAATTCTAGTGGTAAAGTATCTGGAATTTTAAAAATCGTTTTTTGTGGAAGTATCGCGTATTCTGCAAACCCTCCGTCGATTTGTGCTCCAACCGCGTCTAAAGTGATGAAACGTTCAATTTCAGCATTTGAAGGATCTTTAAGCATCATTGGATAGATACATACTCTGTCACCTTCTTTAAATTTCGTAACATGAGAACCTACCTCTACAATTTCACCAGAAAACTCATGTCCGAGTACCATATTCCTATTCATTGGCACTGAATCCGGATGCAAGTATGCATGTAAATCAGAACCACAAATACCAGTCCATGCTACTTTAACTTTCACATCATTGGGTTGTAATTCTTTCACTTCTCTTTCCTCAATACGAATATCTTTTTCACCATACCATACTGCAGCCTTCATAAAAAATCCTCCTTTAAATCATTCAAATATTATATATAATTTTTCATGTAACTTTAGATTGTAATTCATGTTTTAAAACATGAAAGCAATTTTCTTTTGCTCTTTAACCTTCCCCATCATTCCTTTCCTCCTTTGCTATGTTCATTAATCTATCATAGGTTTTGAAGGAATTCGATGAGCAAAAAATAGCATATATCTCAAAGTGAGACATATATTTCAAAGCGGTTCATTTATCTATAAATTCTTAGAAATCTGAATTAATTCTTCTTTTGAATATGGATATTCATTTCCTATCCATTTTTTTATAATCTCAAAAAAACCACTACAGTAGAAATCACATAGTACCCTTGGATAATCAGAGTTTTGAATTCGTTTGGAAAGTGGATCATTATATTCCATTGAATTTTCATATAAATTTTCTGCACCAAACTGAATTAATTTTTCGTATAACTCAAGGCTATTATTTTTACTGGTAATATTAAAAAACAATGTACGATTAACATCTATGTATTCGATTATCTCCTCAAACAATGTACGTTCTAAATCGGAACCTTGCTTTGTTTGTTCAAAGAGGTTTATTGCAATGGAATTTGACACCTCACTAAATAACACATATTTATCTTCGTAATGACGGTAAAATGTGCTTCTATGAATCATTGCTTTTTCACAAATATGATTAATTGTGATGGATGAAAATGTTTTTTCTTTTAATAATTCCATGAACGCATCTTTTATTATGTTTTTTGTGCGTAAACGTGTAAAATTGCTCAATTCAAGTATCCTCCTATATTTAACTCCTAAGTAATGCTTGAAATTATAATAGTTTTGACTGCATAGTCCTGTTTCTTTTAGTATGCCTAAATCCATAATAATATGGAATTCTTTCTCCTAAATATAATACTTTTTATGAGACTGAGATGGATACTATAGACTTGTATTCATTAAAAAATAAAATGAATGAAAATTTTAGCTTGATGGCTCTAATTTATGAATAAAATTGGCTCTGGCACTTATACCAGAGCCAAAATGCTTATTTTATATGAAGTAGTTCACTTTTCACAGGGAAAGAACTTAATCCATATATAGTACTACTATTTGAGATAGGAGTGGGAAGATTCTGGTCAATAAACGAAAATGATTTATATCTTTTTATTAATTCCGTCAATACAATTTTAGCTTCTAATCTAGCTAGAGGAGCGCCTAAACAAAAATGGATTCCATGTCCAAATGTAAGGTGAGGATTTCGCCTGCGATATATGTTGAAACTATCAGCATCTTTAAATTGATACGAGTCACGGTTAGCCGATCCAACCCATGCTGAAACGATTTGATCTACTTGTAAAGTTTGGCCTTTTAATTGAATCTCTTTTTTTACTCTGCGTACAACCCTTTGAACTGGTGAACGATACCGTAATACTTCTTCAATTGTTTTTGGAATAAGAGATAGATCCTGTTGTAATTGCTCATAAACATTTGGATGTTCTATTAAACAATATAGCGCGTTTCCAAGTAAATTCGTTGTTGTTTCATTTCCTGCTACTAATAGCAGTTTACAAAACGCTACTAATTCCTTGCTCGAGATATTTATATCCGCTTCACTTTGAACTAATAAAGAAATAATGTCATTTGAATCTTTTTTGGCTTTTCCTCGATTGAGTTGGATAATTTCTTCAAAAAAATTCCCTAATTCATTTTCTGCTTGTAAACGTGTATGAAAAAATTCTTTCAAATAATCCGGATCTTCATGACTGGGTGAACTTACAATAATATCAGACCATTTCTTGAATCTTTCCATATCCTTAGCAGAAACTCCTAACATTTCAGCAATTACTATAACTGGTAACGGATAAAATAACTCCCTTACAATATCAAAAGTTTTGTGATTTGATAATTGATTGAGTATATCGTTTGTGATTTGCTGGATTCTAGGCTCCCATTCTCTTAATGCTTTAGGAGTGAAAGACCGATTTACAATAGACCGCATTTGCGTATGCTTTGGTGGATCCATCCCAAGGATACTTTGTGGAAATGGTGACTTTTTCTTCTCGGGCATAATATTAGAAAAATACTCTTTATCCTCTAAAACAGTTTTTACGTCTTCGTACAAAAAAACATTCCACATGTCTGCCTGATGATTAAAACAAATAGGCTCCTTTTCCCGCATCTCTTTGTACCATACAAATGGTTTATACGGTTCTTCTAAAGCCTGTTTTCCTATCAGCTTATTTGTAGGAATCATATCAATTGATTGATAAGGTGTTTTCATGTATAACAATCTCCCCTCAAAAAATAATTTCCATTACACCAAATACAATTCACCGAATAACATTCGGTGTAGTGAGGATTATACAACAACAAACGAAATTTTCAAACTATTTTTTGATTTTAAGATAAACTAAGGAGAATTAACGTTGTATAAAAAAATCTGTCAAAGAGAAAACAACAAGCTCTATGCTTTCTTGCCCTATTTTTTCTATTTAAGTCTGTTTGGTTTTAGATCAGCTAAACTAAAAGAAAAAGCATGATCCTTCTTTATACTGCAAGAAGGGCATTCTTTTTTTGTTTACAATACAACATATAGACCCCACATCGATTCATTTCAAAGTAGTTCATTCCCCATTAGATATTTTTCTATCCCTCGGAAAGGGAGAATAACGGTCAAAGCACATGTAAAAAGTCAATAAAATCAATATTTCATAAATGCTGATTATGGTACCATATATACTTTATACCGTTACAAATTTATCGAGAAATGAACCACTTTGAGATATATGTCGCATTTTGATACATATACGCATTTTTGTTTGTCGCTTTCCATTAATACCTATGATAAATTGCTAAACATAGCTAGCTTACAATTAAATTTCTAAAAATAATATTTCACCTTTCATATCATAAAAAATTAAAAAGGAGTTTTTAAAATGAAGAATCGAGTACATCCAGAGTTATTACCAGGGTTAGAAATGTATCCAGATCAAGATTTACGCCCAGAGTGTTTGCAAGCAATGAGAGAAGAAGCTGCACAAGTCTTCCCAGCTACCGTTGTTGATGAATCTCTTTCGTTAACAGAGGAATTCATTGAAGGACCTGATGCGAATCCAGTACGAATAAAAATTTATCGTCCAAAATCAAATAATGAAGCCTTACCTTCCCTGTTATGGATACATGGTGGTGGTTATATCCTAGGCTCTATAAATGATAATGAAGATCTTTGTGTAAAATTTGCAAAAGAAGTTGGTTGTGTGGTCGTTTCTGTAGACTACCGTTTAGCTCCTGAACATCCTTATCCAGCTCCAATTGAAGATTGTTATGCAGCATTAAAATGGATTGCTGATAATGCAGAAGCATTAAACGTTGATTCAAATCGAATTGGTGTTGCAGGAGTAAGCGCTGGGGGCGGACTTACAGCAGCATTAACATTATTAGCTCGTGATCGACAATACCCTTCTATTTGTTTCCAAATGCCACTTTATCCAATGATTGATGATCGTAATAATACACCTTCTACAAATGAAATTACAGAAGGGTTTGTTTGGAATCAAAAGTCAAATGAAGCTGGCTGGAAAATGTATTTAGGAAAATTACATGGAACGGATCATATTCCTGCCTATGCAGCCGCTGCTCGAGCAGAAGATTATCGTAATCTGCCACGTACCTACACATGTGTTGGTCAATTAGATCCATTCCGTAGTGAAACATTAACCTACGTAACAAAACTTGCAGAAGCTGGTGTTGATGTTGAATTTCATCTATATCCTGGAGCTTATCATGGGTTCGAAATGTTCCACCCAGATGCTGATATATCTATTCACGCTTTGAATGATTATGTACGAGCAGTTAAGACTGGTTTGGCAAAAAAGTAGCTAAGTTAGCGACTTAATCCCTTTACAAAAGAACCACCCGCAAATGAATTGGATCCAAAAAGTTGGACACATATTTAAGCAGCTAATAAGGATTGAACTCTGTATTGTACAGGGGGCAATCCTTTTAATGTTTTTATGAGATATTTGCCTTTCTTAAGTTGATAGCAACAGGGTAGCACCACATCACCATCAATCTAAAAAGAAAAAGTTTTCAAAAATAACCCAGGTAACTATATAAGAATAAATTTACGTTTTAAAATGTAAATTTGAATTAAAGTCTTCATATTTGTAAAAAAGACAAGAAACTTTGAAGAAAGTTACGCCATAAAAAAAGAGACGATACTTTAAAAGCTTAGCTTGATGAGTCTTATTTATATATAATCGGCCCTAGTGCAGGTAGGTGCACTAGGGCCGAAATATTTATTCTATATGGATAATTTCACTTTTTACTGGAAAAGTTTTTAATCCATATAAAGAACGACTATTTGAGATAGGAATGGGAAGATTATGGTCAATAAACGAAAATGATTTATATTTTTTTATTATTTCTGTCAATACAATTGTAGCTACTAACCTAGCTAGTCGAGTACCTAAGCAAAAGTTGATTCCATAACCAAACCCAAGATGAGGGTTTCGCGGACGATGTATGTTGAAACTATCAGCATCATTGAAATACTGAGAGTCACGATTAGCTGATCCAATCCAAGCTGAGACGATTTGATTTACTTTTAAAGTTTGGCCATTTAATTGCATTCCTTTTTTTACTCTACGTACAATTCTTTGAGCTGGTGAACGATAACGTAATACTTCCTCAATTACTTTTGGAATAAGAGATAGATCCTGTTGTAATTGCTCATAAACATTTGGATGTTCTATTAAACAATATAGCGCGTTTCCAAGTAAATTCGTTGTTGTTTCATTTCCCGCTACTAATAGTAGTTTACAAAAAGGTACTATTTCCTCGCCTGAAATTTTATTGTCTGCTTCATTTTGAACTAACAAAGAGATAATATCATTGGAATTTTCTTTTGAATTTCCTCGCTTGATTTGTAGGATTTCTTCAAAAAATTCCCCTAATTCATTTTCTGCTTGTAAACGCATATGAAAAAATTCTGTTAAATAATCCTGATCATCATGATTCGGTGAACTTAAAATACTATCAGACCATTTCTTAAACCTTTCCATATCATTAGCGGAAACCCCTAACATTTCAGCAGTTACTATAACTGGTAAAGGATAAAACAACTCCTGTACAATATCAAAAGTTTCACGATTGGATAATTGAATAAGAATATCTTCTGTGACTTTCTGGATTCTCGGCTCCCATGCCTCTAATACTTTAGGAGTGAAAGACCGATTTACAATAGACCGAATTTGCGTATGCTTTGGCGGATTCATCCCAAGGATACTTTTAGAAAATGGAAGAGTTTTCTTCTCGGGCATAATTTTAGAAAAATGTTCTTTATCCTCTAAAACTATTTTTACATCATCATACAAAAAAACATTCCACATATCAGCCTGAGGATTAAAACAAATAGGTTCTTTTTCCCGCATTTCTTTATACCATGCAAATGGTTCATATGGATTTTCTAAGGCCTTTTTTTCTATTAGCTTATTTGTAGGAATCATAACAATTGATTCATAAGTTTTTTTCATATATGAAAATCTCCCCTCAAAAAATCAGTTTCATTACATAGAATTTAATTCACCGAATGTTATTCGGTATAATTAAAATTATATAACAATCAACCATGTTTTCAACCCACTTTTTCATTTCTAAGATATCAGTTAATATATAATCAAGGAGGAATAAACTTTGTGTAAAAAAAATCTGACCAAAAGAAAACAACAAGCTCTACTAACACAGAGCAATATATCTCAGGTATTTTTGAATTTAACGAAAGAAAAAAAATTTGAGAATATAACAATTGAAGATATTTGTAAAAGAGCAAATGTCTCAGTAGGAACTTTTTATCATTATTTCTCTTCCAAAGAGGATATTTACAAAAAAATATTTCAACAAATTGACGAAAACCTACACGTTGAATTAGAAAATATCGATCAACATACAACAGTGCAAACGACTATTTTAAATTTCTTCCAATGCATAGCTGAATATACAACTAAATTAGAGTTACATATAAATCTTCTTAATGATTTAAACAAAAGATCGTTTATATATGAGCCTTCATTAATTTACAAAACTCTAAAAGGTTTCGTTTATAAAGGACAACTCGAAAAAGAATTAACAAATGATATGAGTGTAGAAGAAATAACAACGTATCTTTTTACTTTTGCTAGAGGGCTTATATTAGATTGGTGTATTTTAGAGGGAGCATACTCTTTAGAGCAGAGAATGGATACTTATATGAAATTAGCATTGAAGTCTTTAAAACCATAAATTTCATTCAAGCTCTATGCTTTCTTGCCCTATTTCTTATATTTAAGTCTGTTTGGTATCAAAGCAGCTAAACTAAAAGAAAAAGCACCAACCTTCTTTCTACTATAAGAAAGAAGGCTGGTGCTTTTTCTTTTTTATAATACAACATATAAATCCCACATCAATCCATTTCCAGTCCCTTGATTCCTAATCTCGAAGAAGGCAATACGGGATAAAATACGTGTATAAAGACACCAGTCATGAATAAATTTGATTACTGATTTTGGTACTGTTTATATTTTCTACATATCGTTAGAAGTTTATTGAGAAATGAACCAATTTGAGATTTTTGTCTCATTTTGAAACATATACACATTTTTGATTATCGTTTTCCCCTAATGCCTATGATAAATTACTAAACATAGCTAGTTTAAAAATAATATTCCACCTCTCATAAAAAATAAAAAAGGAGTTTTTAAAATGAAGAATCGAGTACATCCAAAGTTATTACCAGCGTTAGAAATGATTCCAGATTTTGAGTTACGTCCAGAGAACTTGCCAGCAATGAGAGAACAAGCCGCACTAATCTTACCAGATATTATTGGTGATGAATCACTTTCGATAACAGAGGAAATCATTGAGGGGCCTGATGCGAATCCATTGCGATTAAAAATTTATCGTCCAAAATCAAATGATCAATCCTTACCTGCCCTGTTATGGATACATGGTGGCGGTTATATCTTAGGGTCTGCAGATGAGAATGATATCCTTTGTGTGAGATTTGCAAAAGAGGCCAACTGTATGGTCGTTTCTGTAGACTACCGTTTAGCTCCTGAACATCCTTATCCAGCTCCAATTGAAGATTGTTATGCAGCACTAAAATGGATGGCTGATAACGCAGAGGCTTTAAACATTGATTCAAATCGAATTGGGGTTGCAGGAGCGAGCGCTGGTGGCGGACTAACAGCAGCATTAACGTTATTAGCTCGTGATCGACAATATCCTTCTATTTGTTTCCAAATGCCGCTTTATCCAATGATTGATGATCGTAATAATACGCCTTCTGCGAATGAAATTAAAGAAGGATTTACTTGGAATCAAAAGACAAATGAAGCTGGATGGAAAATGTATTTAGGAGAATTATATGGAACGGATCATATTCCTGCTTATGCAGCCGCTGCTCGAGCAGAAGATTATCGTAATTTACCACGCACCTACACATGTGTTGGTCAATTAGATCCATTCCGTAGTGAAACATTAACCTATGTAACGAAACTTGCAGAAGCTGGTGTTGATGTTGAATTCCATTTATACCCTGGAGCTTATCATGGGTTTGAAATGTTACCTTCAGATGCTGATATAACTATTCACGCTTGGAATGATTATGTACGAGCAGTTAAGACTGGTTTGGCAAAAAAATAACTGAATTAGAGAATTCCTTTCTATATAAAATTTTTCAAAATAAAGGAGAGGCTTTTATGAAAAATAGAGTACATCCAGAATTAAAAGAAATGTTTTCTGTATTACCAGCAATAGATAATAGTCCAGAAAATTTCCAACAATATAGAACGTGGGCTAATGAAACTTTTGCTGCAACTGATTTAACGTCGAATAATAAAATTACCGTATCCAATCGATTCATACCTGGCCCTGAAGGAGCACCAGAAGTTAGAGTTCGTATTTATGAACCAACTAAAAGTACAAAAGATTTACCTGGTGTTCTCTGGATTCACGGTGGTGGATATACAGTGGGATTACCCGAAATGGATGATAAACTTTGTGAAAAATTTGTATTGGAAGCCAACTGTGTAGTGGTTTCAGTTGATTATCGATTAGCACCGGAAAATCCATTCCCTGCACCACTTGAAGACTGCTATGCAGCTTTACAGTGGGTTTCTGGTAATGCAGAAGATATCGGGATCGATTCTTCTCGAATTGCAATTGCCGGAATGAGTGCAGGGGGTGGACTTACAGCAGCCCTTGCTCTTTTAGCAAGAGATAGGAAGGGACCTTCAATCATATTCCAAATGCCGCTATGCCCAATGATTGATGATCGTAATATTACACCTTCTACTTTTGAGATAACGGATCCAAAAGTATGGAACAGAGAAGCTAATATTTCTGGCTGGAAAATGTATTTAGGCTCAGCTTACGGTGAAGAGGTATCCCCATACGCTGCACCAGCTCGTGCAACTGACCTTACAGGACTTCCACCAACTTATACATGTGTTGGTGAATTGGACCCATTCCGTGACGAAACAATTGAATACGCGAATAGACTACTTCAGGCAGGAGTACCAACAGAATTCCATGTTTATCCTGGCGGCTACCACGGATTCGAATTAATAGTGCCTAATGCTGAAATTAGCCAAAGAGCTGAGAAAGAATATATCAGTGCATTAAAGCGAGCATTACAAAAAACAGAAATGTAAAGGTAAGTGTAATAAAAGATTGATTTACTACTATTTATTTCCCAAAGCTACTCTATTCAATGATTGATGATCGCAATAATACACCTTCTGCGAATGAAATTACAGAAGCTTGTATTGGGAATCCAACATCAAATGAAGTTGGTTGGAAAATGGAGTTTTTGTATTTACTGTTAAATAAGAATTGAAGAATATTTTTTAATCAAACTTTATTCTAAAGCTACACCATAAGAAAAAAACATAACCTTGTCCCAAAACAAAAGCATTAGTAATTCATCATAAAAAGTGCTCCTAGCTAAATCAAGGAGCACTTTTTATGAAACATTATTTTTTATTAGCTTATGAATCACTTTATTATAACAACCATGTTTTACTACTTGCCTAACATCATCTACAACAATTGTATTCTGTAGAACACTCACTACATATCCCGTTAATTGTAAATTAGGATTTTTACGATATGAAAATTGAACATAATCTCCAATTGTTATCTTTGTTTTATGCTCCATTTTGTCCCTCCTTAAATCATCATTAATTATTGATTAGGTTTCCCTTTTATTGCTTCTTCATACTGTTTGGTAAGTTTATAAATTGAAAAGCCTAGTAATTATTAGGCTTTTTGTTTAATTCATTTATGTTCTACATAATAAATCTCAAAGTAAAACATCTATTCAAAAGTTACCATTCTAACACCTTTTTTGAAACCCAATGTATAATGCTATGAGCATTTACAACACATTCTTGGTCGCTGTTGATAAGAAAAACCACAGCAATTGCTGTAGTTTTTCTTATTGACACTGTGAAATTATAATTTCCTATCCTAAATAAGCTTAGTTCTCATATTTATCTTTCTATAGATCTTTAACTTGTCAAGTGACAAAAAAGTTGCTTAATTTACAATAAAGTCTTTTAAAAAATAATAAAGTTGTTTAAAAAATGGGAGTTATTCTATTCAATAATTGGGCCATTTAATTTAATAGTTCGTCTTTTAAATATTCCCGCAATTTTCTATGTTAAAATTAATGTTGGAGGTGTTTCTTATGGAGGAATTACAAGAAATTTTAGAGAAAAGCAACTATACATATGCAATAATTCAACACGAAAAACCGATACACTCAAGACAAGATGGCTCAGAGTATTTTGGGATTGAAGTTGGGCAAACAGCTCCAACGATGATACTAAAAACCGATAAAGGCTTCTTTGGGCTAATTGTATCTGGAAGCCGTAGTAAAATTAATTTTGAGAAAATAGCTGATATTTTAGGTTGTAGTAAAGTGAAATTAGCATCTCCAGAGGAAGTTCAAAAAGTTACAGGCTTTCAGGTAGGAAGTGTTCGTATGGTAGGTCTTGATTTACCTTGTGTGATAGACAAACGACTTTTCCATTATGATTATATTTACGGAGGTACTGGTCAATCAACATTTACTTTAAAACTTGAACCACAAGCCTTAAATAAATTAAATCAAGTGATCGCAACATTCGATTAATAGGGAATACTACATTTTCTTGTTTAACAAACGGGTGCCATTTTTTGAATAAAACCTAAATTTTCAAACGACTTTATTGTTATATTTTTTAGTGTAGTGAAGTATCTTACATCAAGATTAAACAACTATATTTTTAACCCCGTCCTAAATTTAGAACGGGGTTATACTTGTTTGAGCTTTTAAATTAAATAACTTTATTGTCATTTTACATAACTCATGGGGAAAAATGAATTTCTTAGCTTGTTGGGTATGTAGTGCTCTTCCTATAACCAATCCTATATAATTAGATGTATTCAATCTTTTGAACCATAACCTTGCCAAAATGGCAAAGTTATGGTTCAAATCACATAAAATAAAAAAACCACCAAATATGTATTGGTGGAGACGGTGGGAGTCGAACCCACGTCCAAAAGTATTGGCACTTAAGCTTCTACGAGCATAGTCGATATATTAGCATTTCGCAAACTTTTCGGCCTATCGACAGGCTTCCAAGTCGCTAGTCTGATTGTTCTCTTCCTTTGCCCTCAGACGGTGAGCTCCGGCGTAGTCCACTTAGAGTGAGTCCCTTACCCTACCACATGGACGATGGAGGGAGGAACCGCTAAGCTGTATTAAGCAGCTAAAGCGAAGTTGTTTTGTTGTTTGCCAGTTATAGGCTTTGACGTTTTAACGAGGCCGATCCCCTCGACTCGCAACTTAAGCTCAAACTACCCCTGTCGAATCCGTAACGTCCCCATATAAGAAATGGAGCATACGAAGTATATGCGTGATAGCTACAAATGAGCTGTTTTTCAATGTTCACTGGCCTTACATGAATTATTATATCATACGTTCGACATTTTACAAATGTAAATTTCTGTATTACATCTTTTGACGATCACGGAAAGCACGTGCAATTTCACGTTTTGCTTCTTTTTCTTTTAAGTCATGACGCTTATCATATTGTTTCTTACCGCGAGCTAAGCCAAGTGCCATTTTTGCAAATCCATTTTTTAAGTAAATTTTTAGCGGAACAAGTGTATAACCTGTCTCTTTTGTATAGCCAACTAGTTTCTGAATTTCTTTCTTGTGAAGAAGTAATTTTCTTGTGCGAAGCGGATCATGATTGAAGCGATTCCCTTGTTCATATGGACTAATGTGCATATTATGTACCCAAACTTCACCATTATGTACGCGAGCAAAAGCATCTTTTAAGTTAACGCGTCCAGCACGAATGGCCTTAATTTCCGTTCCTTGAAGGACAAGCCCCGCTTCGTATGTTTCGTCGATGAAATAATCATGAAATGCTTTTTTATTTTGTGCAATAACTTTACCGCTACCTTTTGGCATTTTACGTCCCTCCTCTATCTGTACCATTTTAACAAAAGTCATGAAAAAGTGGAAGTGGCTCGCTCGGAATGTGAGAAGAAGCAAAGCCACTGGAGCTAGATTATAAAAAAAATAAAAATGGCTCCGCTTTATTAAAAGCGAAGCCATCCCTTACTTACGCTTTTTCTTTTTCTTCTTGAATCCTGGAACGTTCTCAAAGAATGGCTTTTTCTTTTTGCCACCTTTTTTTCCAGAGTGATCCGCTCTGCCTTTTCCGCGGCTGCCGCGCTCATGTTTGCGATCTTTTCCGCGCTCGTCACTACCACGGCCACTACGTTTCTTTCTGCCACCTTTTGGTTGTTCAATGACAATTGGACGGTCTTTGAGTTTACGTCTTGGCGTGCCTTTCATACCGACGATTTCAAAATCAATTGCGCGCTCATCTTTATTGACATTAATCACGCGAATTGTAATTTCATCACCGATGCGGAAGACGTTACCTGTGCGCTCACCAATCATCGCAAAGTGCTGTTCATCATAACGGTAGTAATCATCTGTTAAATAACTAACATGAACGAGACCTTCAATTGTGTTTGGAAGCTCTACAAATAAACCAAAGTTCGTTACAGAGCTAATCATACCATCATACTCTTCACCAATCTTATCAAGCATATACTCTGCCTTTTTCAGTTCATCTGTTTCGCGTTCCGCTTCAACAGCGCGGCGTTCCATATTGGACGAATGCTCTGCGATATCTGGTAACTTCTCATGCCACTTTGCTTGTGTTTCATTGTCTATATTGCCATTAATGATATATTCACGAATCAGCCTGTGAACAATCGTATCTGGATAACGACGAATTGGCGAGGTGAAATGTGTATAGAATTCTGTTGATAGACCGAAATGTCCTAAGCTTTCAGCATCATAACGAGCTTGCTTCATCGAGCGAAGCATAACTGTTGAAATAACTGGTTCTTCTGGCTGACCTTGCACCATTTCCAGAATTTGCTGTAAAGCACGAGGATGCACCTCATTGGCACGTCCTTTTACCGCGTATCCGAAGTTTGTAACGAACTCGAAGAAACGTTCTAATTTATCTTCTTTCGGATCTTCATGAATACGGTACATAAACGGTACATTCATCCAGTGAAAATGCTCTGCCACTGTTTCGTTTGCAACAAGCATAAATTCTTCAATGAGCTTTTCAGATATTGAGCGATCGCGCAGCACAACATCTGTCGGCTTTCCTTCTTCATCAACTAATACTTTCGCTTCTTTGAAATCAAAGTCAATAGCGCCGCGTCTCATACGTTTTTCACGTAAAATTTGCGCTAATTCTGCCATCTCTTTAAACATTGGAACAAGTGGCTTATAACGTTCCATTAATTCTTCATCTTCATCTTCCAAAATGCTTCTTACATCAGCATATGTCATGCGTTCTGTCGTCTTGATTACACTTTGGAAAATTTCATGTTTTACAACATCGCCTAAATGGTTAATTTCCATTTCACAAGATAATGTTAAACGATCTACTTTTGGATTTAATGAGCAAATTCCATTTGATAAACGATGCGGAATCATTGGAATTACACGATCTACAAGATAGACACTTGTCGCCCTCTCTGCTGCTTCTACATCAATTGGAGAGCCTTCATGAACATAGTGACTCACATCTGCAATATGAACACCTAGCTTATAATTACCGTTCTCAAGCTTCGTGACTGTAACTGCATCATCTAAATCTTTCGCATCTGCACCATCGATTGTCACAATCATTTGGTCACGCAAATCACGGCGATCCTTTAAATCTTCTTCTGAAATTGTTTCTGGTACACTGTTCGCGTGCTCCATTACTTCTTCTGGAAACGCTAAAGGCAAATGATGTTTATGAATAACCGATAAAATATCTACTCCTGGATCATTTTTATGTCCTAAAATTTGAATGACTTCGCCCTCTGCACTTAAACGATTTTGCGGATAGCTAGTAATTTTCACAACTACTTTATGACCTTCAACAGCACCCATAGAGGCGCTTTTCGGGATAAAAATATCGCTTGTCCATCTTTTATTGTCTGGAATAACAAACCCGAAATTTTTTGATTCTGTATATGTACCAACTAATTCTTTCGTTCCGCGCTCCACAATACGAATAATCGTACCTTCTTGACGTGACCCGCTAGATTGTGAGCTAATTCGTGCTAATACTGTGTCTCCATGAAGTGCACCGTTTAATTCTGTCGGCGGAATGAAAAGATCATCGTCTCCCGTTTTCTTCTCTTCTGGAACAACGAATGCAAAGCCACGTGCATGTCCAATTAATTTCCCGCGCACTAAATTCATTTTTTCTGGAAGACCGTAGCGATTACTGCGCGTACGCACAACAAGTCCCGTTTCTTCCATCATAACAAGCGCTTTTACAAAATCTTTAAATCCTGCGGAATCTTCAATTCCAAAGGCAGCCTCTAATTCTTGTATCGTTAGCGGTTTATACGCTTCTTCTTTCATAAATAATAACAACTTATCAATATGTTCTTGAATGATATCTTCCAAGCACAAATACCTCCTTTAAACCCTCATATTGTCTAGTGTATCCGAAAGATGTGGGATATATAAAGTGAAACTTCTACAAACATTCATTTTTCATCCTTTATCTTGCGATTCCTTCTACCTTACAGCCCCCATGAAAAAAAGAGGCAACTAGATCTTACCAATCTAGTTGCTCCAAGAAGTTATATACGTCTTCATGTAGCTCATCACGTTGTTTATCCAGCGTAATGACGTGAGTAGAGTCTTCATACCATTTGATCTCTTTTAATGTAGATTCTACACCGTTATAAATAATGTTTGCGCTGTCAGTATTAATCATTTCATCATGGCGCGCTTGTACAACAAATGTTGGTGCATAAATCATATCTACATTATTGCGTACGTCACGAATTAAATCTTGTAATGCCTTTAATGTATTCATTGGTGTCTTTTTAAATTCGAACATCTCTTGTTCAATTTGCTCTGGCGACTTCTGTTCACGTTTTTTATATTCACGCGCATATGCCAATATACCTTGGTACATTGTTTCTTCACTCTTAATATACATTGGCGCACACATTGGTACTACACCTAAAATAGGAACTGTATAAGCAAGCTTTAATGAGAATACACCACCAAGTGACAATCCAACAGCAGCAATCTTCTCATAGCCTTGATCTTTTAAATGCTGATACGCGTTCATTACATCTTTCCACCAGTCTTCAGGACCTGTATGTACAAGCTGTTCTGGTGGCACACCATGGCCTTTATAAATAGGGGCGTGGCAAGTGTATCCTTTTTTCTCTAAGAAACGCCCTAACATACGTACATCAGCTGAGTTTCCCGTGAAACCGTGCAATAATAAAACAGCGCGGTCTCCACCTTCAAATGTAAATGGTTTCGGAGATGCTAATTTCATCATCTTCTTCTCCTCTTTCTCTTCTGTAGTCTAGTCGTATTGTTTCTGTCCTTAGTTTACCATAGTTCTATTTCCATAATCTAATTTGAAACTTTGTTTACATTATTAAGCACAAAAAAAGAAGAACCACTAGCACAACATTGCTAATGCTTCTTCTTTTTTCTTATAAGTTAAAGTACGTAACACCAATTGTTAATCCGAAGAATAATACAGCTAAAACAACTGTAATACGGCTTAATACCGCTTCTATTCCGCGTGCCTTTTGCTTGCCGAATAACTGTTCCGCACCGCCTGAAATTGCACCTGAAAGGCCTGAACTATTACTAGATTGCATAAGTACCATCACAATCATTAAAATCGATACAATAATTAGTAAAACTGATAAAAACGTATGCATCTTAGCGTACCTCCTACAAGATTCAGTTAGTTTAACTGTAGCATAAATTGTACAGAAAAGCGAGAGCCGTTCGCTTGCTCTCGCTTTTCTATATTATACAAGCATCATTGCAAATAAAGGTCCCAGTAAGCACGTTAAAATAGCCGTTAATGTCATTGTTACCGATCCAATAACACCTTCACTCTCATTATTTTTCATCGCTCTCATAACGCCCATAATATGTGAAGCACAGCCAAATCCAATTCCTTTACCAACCGAATTTGTCACACGGCTCCATTTCAATAAAAAAGGCCCTGTAATCGTCCCACTGATTCCAGCAACAACAACGAACGCTGCTGTTAATGATGGCACACCACCAACTTGTTCTGATACGCTCATAGCAACTGGCATTGTTACTGATTTTGGTAAAGAAGATAAAATTAAACTTTTATCTGTTCCCATCAGCGACGCAATAATAAAGTCACTTGCAATCGCAACCGTTGTTCCCACAATAACACCACCAGCAATCGGCACAACATATTTTCGAAGTACATGGCGCTGTTTATAGAGCGGAATTGCAAATGCTACAACACCTGGTCCAAGTAATTTAGAAATCCAGCCCCCGCCACTTTGCATGTATTGTTGATACGGTACATCCAACATCATTAATAAAATAATCATGAGTACTGTTGCGATAATCATTGGAATCGTAAACGGCGTTGGCAATATCTTATAAATCATTTTAGATAATTGATATATGAACACTGTCAGAAGAACCCAACCAATCCCGATTAATATACTACTCATCTTGTCTCTTTTTCCTTTCTAGTCGCAAGATATTGTCCTGTATGTCCTGCGACAATAATAATTAAAAATGTGCTCGCTACAACTGTAATGAAAAGAGAAATTCCTTTGCTCATAAAAAAAGCACCGTAATTCATTAAACCAATCGTTGGTGGAATTAATAAAAACGGCATAATGGCAACGAGTGTTTCGGCTCCTAAATCAAACCATTTCACAGGAAGAACTTTCAAGCCAAGTAAAATAAGCAATAAAAACATCCCAATCAAACTTCCTGGTATTGGAATTTCCAATATTTCTTGTATCCATGTTCCTAACATGTAAAACACATACAGAGCTACGATTTGAACAATAACTTTTGTAAACTTCATGTTCATCATCCCTCATGTCTATACGATCTTTCCTTTTCTAACCTTATCATAGTATAAATTGTAAAAACCTGCAATTTATCGACTTGACAAGGAAAAACACATTTGTTATACGCTTACATCCTTGATATGACTGGATTTTCGATTCAAATTTACGTCAAAAACATTGACCTAAAGATAACTATTTTTATTTTCTGAATTTTAGCATTCGCTATTGCGATAAAACATTATCTCACATTTCATTTACATAAAAAAACAGACCGTGATTTCTCACGGTCTGCTCTTACTTTCTACCATTATTTTTTAAGGTTGTAGAAAGATTTTAAACCATCGTAAACAGCGATTTCGCCTAGTTCGTCTTCGATGCGTAATAATTGGTTGTACTTAGCAATACGGTCAGTACGGCTCATAGAACCAGTTTTGATTTGACCAGCGTTTGTTGCAACTGCGATGTCAGCGATTGTAGCATCTTCAGTTTCACCAGAACGGTGAGATACAACTGCTGTGTAACCAGCACGTTTAGCCATTTCGATTGCTTCGAAAGTTTCAGTTAAAGTACCGATTTGGTTCACTTTAATTAAGATTGAGTTAGAGATACCTTTTTCGATACCTTCAGCAAGTTTCTTCGTATTTGTTACGAATAAGTCGTCACCTACTAATTGAACTTTTTTGCCAAGACGCTCAGTTAATAATTTGTGACCATCCCAGTCGTTTTCGTCTAAACCATCTTCGATAGAGATGATTGGGAAGTCTTTGCAAAGTTCTTCGTAGAAATCAACCATTTCTGCAGAAGTCATGCTGCGACCTTCACCAGAAAGATCATATTTACCAGTTTCTTTGTTGTAGAACTCAGAAGAAGCAACGTCCATTCCTAAGAATACGTCCTCACCAGCTTTGTAACCCGCTTTTTCGATTGCTTCGATAATTACTTCTAATGCTTCGCGGTTAGAACCAAGGTTTGGAGCGAATCCACCTTCGTCACCTACTGCAGTGTTAAGACCTTTGTCATGTAATACAGCTTTTAATGCATGGAATACTTCAGCACCCATACGGATTGATTCTTTGAATGTTGGAGCACCAACTGGTAGAATCATGAATTCTTGGAAGTCCACGTTGTTATCAGCGTGAGAACCACCGTTGATGATGTTCATCATTGGAGTTGGTAATTGTTTTGCATTGAATCCACCAAGGTAACGATATAATGGAAGACCTACGAAATCAGCTGCTGCGTGAGCTACTGCCATAGAAACACCAAGGATCGCGTTTGCACCTAATTTACCTTTGTTTGGAGTGCCATCTAATTCGATCATAGCACGGTCGATACCAGCTTGGTCAGTTACATCGAAACCAACAATTTCTGGAGCGATAATTTCGTTAACGTTTTTAACTGCGTTAAGCACACCTTTACCTAGGTAACGAGATTTGTCACCATCACGTAATTCTACTGCTTCATATTCACCAGTAGATGCACCACTTGGTACTAATGCGCGTCCGAATGCGCCGCCTTCTGTGTAAACTTCTACTTCTACAGTTGGGTTACCACGAGAATCAAGGACTTCGCGAGCATAAACATCAATGATTGTTGACATACTATTTTCTCTCCTTTAAATTACATAAATTATTTAATAATTGTTTTACCTGTCATTTCTTTAGGTTGTTCAACACCTAGAAGTGTTAGCATTGTTGGAGCGATATCTCCTAAAATGCCACCTTCGCGTAATTCTACATCTTTCTTTGTAACGATGAAAGGAACCGGGTTCGTTGTATGAGCTGTCATTGGAGCTCCATCTGGAGTTAACTCTTCATCTGCATTACCATGGTCAGCTGTAATAATTGCTACACCATCTTTTGCAAGAATTGCTTCTACAACTTTTCCTAAACATTCGTCAGTTGCTTCTACTGCTTTAATTGTTGGTTCCATCATCCCAGAATGGCCCACCATATCACAGTTTGCAAAGTTAAGAATAATTACATCATGTTTATCATTTTCGATTTCATTTACTAAAGCGTCGGTTACTTCGTAAATGCTCATTTCAGGTTTCAAATCATATGTTGCAACCTTCGGTGAGTTAATTAAAATACGCTCTTCCCCTGGGAATTCAGCCTCACGACCACCGCTAAAGAAGAATGTAACGTGTGGATACTTTTCAGTTTCCGCGATGCGAAGTTGCTTTAATCCCGCTTGCGACACAACTTCACCTAATGTGTTATCAAGGTTTACTGGTTTGAATGCCACATAACCATTTACAGTTTCACTAAAGTGTGTCATACAAACGAATTCTGGAATGTGAGGTACTTTTTCACCACGATCGAACTCACGGAAGTCTTCGTTTGTAAATACACGTGCAATTTGAATTGCGCGGTCTGGACGGAAATTATAGAAGATGACTGCATCATCATCATTGATTGTTGCAACTGGCGTTTCATCTTCGTTCACAATTACAGACGGCAATACGAACTCATCATAAATACCATTTGCATAAGAATCCTCTACGCACTCATATGCATTTTTGTAAGTAGGACCTTCGCCATACACCATAGCACGGTAACATTTTTCAACGCGATCCCAACGTTTGTCACGGTCCATGGAGTAATAACGACCAGCAATTGTCGCGAATTGTCCTACTCCTGTTTCTTTTATTACTGCATTTGTTGCATCGATATAGCCTTTTGCGGTTTGTGGTCCAACATCGCGACCATCTAAGAATGCATGAATATATACTTTTTCCACGCCTTCTTTTGCTGCTAAGCGAAGAAGAGCAAACATATGGTCAATGTGACTGTGCACCCCACCATCAGAAAGTAAGCCGAATAAATGAAGGGCTGTACCTTTCTCTTTCACATGTTTAATTGCGTTTTGGAATGTTTCATTCTTATCGAATTCTCCTTCACGAATCGCAACGTTCACACGAGTTAAGCTCTGATATACAATGCGGCCAGCACCGATATTTAAGTGCCCAACCTCTGAGTTACCCATTTGACCTTCTGGAAGACCTACCGCTTCACCACAAGCTGTAAGCGTTGTGTGAGGAAACTTGTTCCAGTATCTATCAAAATTAGGTTTCTTAGCTTGTGCTACAGCATTCCCGTAAGTTTCTTCACGCAGTCCGAAACCGTCAAGAATGATTAAAGCTGTTGGCTTTCTCATTTTACCGCCTCCAAAAGACCTAAGAAGGAAGCTGGCTCTAAACTTGCACCGCCAACTAAAGCGCCGTCGATGTCAGGTTGTGCCATGTATTCTTTAATGTTTCCTGGTTTTACGCTACCGCCGTATTGAATACGAACAGCTTCTGCAGCTGCTGGAGAAACAGCTTCTGCAACAACTTTACGGATGTGTGCACATACTTCGTTTGCATCTTCTGCAGAAGAAGATTTTCCTGTACCGATTGCCCAAATTGGCTCATATGCGATAACAGTAGCTTTCACTTGTTCTTCTGTTAAGCCTGCAAGTGCTTTTGTCACTTGGCCTGCTACTAGATCAAATGTTTTTCCGCTTTCACGTTCTTCTAAAGTTTCACCACAGCAAACGATTGGTGTTAAACCATGTTCAAATGCTGCAAGTGTTTTTTTATTTACTGTTTCATCTGTTTCAGCAAACATTTCACGACGTTCAGAGTGACCAAGTACTACGTAGCTCACTTTTAAGTCGCTAAGTGCTACTGGGCTAATCTCACCAGTGAATGCACCATTTTTTTCGAAGTGCATGTTTTGTGCACCTACTTTTAAGTCAGTTCCTTGCGTCGCTGCTACTAAACGCTCTAAGAATAGAGCTGGAGAGCAAACAACTGCATCAACAGCTGAAGCTGCTGGAATTTGACCTTTTACTTCTTCTACGAAGCTAACTGCTTCAGATAGAGTTTTATTCATTTTCCAGTTACCTGCGATAATTGGTTTACGCATGCTTTGCACCGTCCTTTTTTCTTTGGCTGCTAATTATTTGTCATTCAGACAAACTACACCTGGAAGTTCTTTACCTTCCATAAATTCTAATGACGCACCGCCGCCAGTAGAAATGTGGCTCATTTTATCAGCCATGCCGAATTTTTCAACAGCTGCTGCAGAGTCACCACCGCCGATAACAGAGTATGTACCTTCTGCATCTGCTAATGCTTGTCCTACTGCTCTTGTACCGTTAGAGAATGGAGTCATTTCGAATACACCCATTGGTCCATTCCATACAACAAGCTTAGAGTTTTTAATTACATCTGCATAAATTTCACGTGTTTTTGGTCCGATGTCCACACCTTCCCAGTTTGATGGGATAGAGTCGATATCTACAATTTTAGTTGTTGCAGTTTCAGAGAATTCCTCAGTGATTACAACATCAACTGGCATGTAGAAGTTTACACCTTTTTCTTTTGCAAGTGCCATAAACTCTTTTGCTAGTTCAATCTTGTCATCTTCACATAGAGATAGACCAATTTCATGACCTAATGCTTTTACGAATGTGTAAGCAAGACCTCCACCGATGATTAAGTTATCTACTTTATCTAATAGATGACGAATTACACCGATTTTATCTTTTACTTTCGCACCACCGATGATTGCTGTAAATGGACGATCTGGATTAGAAAGTGCTTTTCCAAGTACTTCTAATTCTTTTTCCATTAAGAAACCTGCTACTGCTGGTAGGTAATCTGCAATCCCTGCTGTAGAAGCATGAGCGCGGTGAGCTGCACCGAATGCATCGTTTACGAAGATATCAGCAAGAGCTGCAAATTCTTTCGCAAGTTCTGCATCGTTCTTTTCTTCGCCCGCATAGAAACGAACGTTTTCAAGAACTAAAATGTCGCCTTCGTTCATTGCTGCAACCATTTCTTGTACAGCTGGTCCGAATGCTTCGTCCGCTTTTTTCACGTCTTTACCAAGAAGTTCACCTAAACGAACTGCTACTGGAGTTAAACGCATTTCTTCTACTACTTGACCTTTTGGACGGCCTAAGTGGCTTGCTAAAATAACCTTCGCACCTTGTTCTACTAAATATTGAATAGTAGGAAGAGCTGCACGAATACGAGTCTCGTCTGTAATTTTGCCATCTTTCATAGGTACGTTGAAATCAACGCGGCAAAATACACGTTTACCCTTTAAATCTACGTCACGAATTGATTTTTTGTTCATTGGATTTCCCTCCGACTAGTTAGGATTGACAAAACCCATTCAAAAGCTTATCACATTTGCTTATAAAACGAAAGAAGAGAGAGGGAACAAACCCTCTCCCTCGTTTTGTCATTGATAACTTATAAACTTAAGGATTAAAGACCTTTTTTAGCCATGTAAGCAGCTAGGTCTACAACGCGGTTAGAGTAACCAGTTTCGTTATCGTACCAAGAAAGTACTTTAACCATGTTACCTTCCATAGTCATTGTAGATAATGCATCAATTGTAGAAGAGTTTGTGCATCCGTTATAGTCGATAGATACTAATGGCTCTTCGCTGTAACCTAGAACGCCTTGAAGTTCACCTTCAGAAGCTGCTTTGAATGCTGCGTTTACTTCTTCAACTGTTACTTCTTTTTCAAGTTCAACAACTAAGTCAACAAGAGAAACGTTTGAAGTTGGAACACGTACTGCGCCGCCGTTTAATTTACCTTTAAGTTCTGGTAATACTAATGCTACCGCTTTAGCTGCACCAGTTGTAGTTGGGATCATGCTCATTGCTGCTGCACGTGCACGACGTAAATCTTTGTGTGGTAAGTCTAAGATTTGTTGGTCGTTAGTGTAAGCATGAACTGTTGTCATCATACCGCGTTTGATACCGAATTTTTCGTTAAGAACTTTCGCGAATGGAGCTAAGCAGTTTGTAGTACAAGAAGCGTTTGATACTACGTTGTGGTTAGCTGCATCGTATGCTTCGTGGTTAACACCCATAACGATTGTGATGTCTTCATCAGAAGCTGGAGCAGAGATGATAACTTTTTTAACTGATCCACCTAAGTGTTTTTCAGCGTCTGCTTTTTTAGTGAAACGTCCAGTAGATTCTACTACGATTTCTACTCCGTAGTCGCTCCATGGTAATTGAGCTGGGTCACGTTCAGCGATAACTTTAATTTCTTTACCGTTAACAACGATGCTGTCGCCGTTTACAGATACTTCTGCATTTAAAGAACCGTGAACTGAGTCATATTTTAAAAGGTGAGCTAATGTTTTAGCATCTGTTAAGTCGTTAATTGCAACTACTTCTACCTCAGGGTTGTTAAGAGCTGCACGGAATACGTTACGTCCGATACGTCCAAATCCATTAATACCAATTTTAACTGTCATTTGAATTTCCTCCTTGGGGGATTATATTAAAGGGGGGTACCCTTTGTTAACTGTTTTGCTGCACCTTCATCTGTAATCAAAATTGAAGTGTGCCCTTGTTTAATTACAGCCTGTATCGCTTTTGCTTTTGAAGAACCTCCAGCGACGGCGACAACATGGGATACATGTTGTAAATCTTTTAATTGCATGCCGACTGTTTGTACCTTATGAACGACATTACCTTGTTCATTGAAGTAATAACCGAAAGCTTCGCCAACTGCTTCATTGTCTTTAATTTTTAACCAATCTGCTTCTGAAGTACTTCTGCGACGTGCCATTGTTAACGCATCACCTATTCCATGAATGACGATATTGGAAGAGCGAATCAACTCAAGAACTTCTTTCACGGAAGGTTCCGTTACAATAGATGCATACGCTTCGCTACTCACTTGATCCGGAACATACAATAAGCGATAATTGCTCATCGTATTTTGTGCCATCTTCGCACAAATGGTATTGGCCTCTAACTCGACCCCTTCTCCAATTCCGCCACGCGCTGGGACAAACAGCATATGTAAATCTTTGCAGTCTAGTTGCATCATGTCCGCAACGGCAGCTAGCGTTGTTCCTCCAGCTACAGCAACGATATTATTTGCCTCCAGACGGTCTTTTATACAAGTTACACAAGCACGGCCCATCTCCAGTTTGACCCAAGGTGATTCATCACTATCACCAGGGACAACGAAAACTTCATCCAAGTCTAATGTTTCCTTAAGTTGTTTTTCTAAAACCTTTAACCCGGAAATTTCTTTCATAAAGTCTTCCAAAGCAAGAACCACAGCTGCTCCTTCTTCTGTTAAAGTCATCCCAGAAGAAGCGACGTGAACTAAGTTTTTTTCTTTCAAAACTTGTACTTCACTTCGCAATACTCGTTCTGTCATGCTAAGACTTGCAGATAAATTTCTTCTTCCAATCGGCTGCATGAGACGAATGTGCTGAAGAATTTGCATTCTTGTTTGCATAACTGGTAGCAAATCGGGTAATAATTTTTTCATGTTCTGAATCCATGAGCGCATATCATTTCTCCTCACTACATTGGTTCACTTACCACGTGGTCGCTTTATGTCCCGCAGTGACATTTTGTGTCCCACATGAGTTAAAAAAATAATCCCTGCTACATGTATTATTGTAACAGGAGATAGAAACTTATTCAACTCTTAACTGACTTGTTTATATAGTTTATTATGACATCTCTGTGAATAATACCATATCCTACCTGTTCTCCATCAATTTCTATAACTGGAATCATCATTTGATACTTCTCTAAAAGCTCCTCGTTGTCATATATATCTATTTCCTCAAGATGAAAAGAATACACCTTTTGCACTTCATTCAAAACTTGTTTTGCCTTTACACAAAGACCACAGTCTGTTTTCGTATATAAAATAATCTTCATCTTCTTCACCTATCCAATTGTTTTTCTCAAAGAAGATGCAGGAATGTGCATTTGTTCCCGATATTTCGCGACCGTTCTTCTTGAAATTACAACCTCATGCTCTTCTTCTAACAATTTCGAAATTTTTTGATCTGAAAGTGGCTTTTTCTTATTTTCTTTTTCTATCAGCGTCTGAATCAATTGTTTTACACGTTTTGTTGAGATTGCTTCATCTTCTGTTGTAATGACTGCATTACTAAAGAATGATTTCATCTCAAACAACCCATATGGCGTTTGTACATATTTGTTACGTGTAGCACGACTAATTGTAGATTCATGTACACCTAACTCTTCCGCTACTTCTTTCAAAGAAAGCGGCTTTAAATGTTCCGGTCCTCTCCAAAAGAAATCATGTTGCTTCTTCATGATCATTTCCATCACTTGTAAAAGCGTTTGTTTCCGCTGTTTCAAACTGCGCATAATCCATTGCACATGCTGATACTTCTCAGAAACATAAGAAGCAACTTCACTCTCACTATTATTCAGAAGTGCACTATATTCTGAATGAATTTCAATTCTCGGCATATTTCCTTCATTCATTTGTAAAATAAGCCGTTCTCCCTCTTTTTTCACTGCCATGTCAGGAACGATATATAGTGGCTTTTCAGATGAAAATGCAAGTCCGGGCTTTGGTTGTAATGATGTAATACAATCAACCGCCTCTTGTAATTCTTCATTATTACATTTCAGCAATTGGATTAGTTTTCGCCAATCTTTCCTCACAAAATAAGAAAAATATTCACTTACAATCCTCTCTGCAAGTACACTTCCCTTTTGTAAACGCTTCAATTGGATCACTAGACACTCTTGAATATTCCGCGCTCCTACCCCTGCTGGCTCTAGTGATTGGACAATCTCTACAGAACGTTCAACGACATCGATGGGCACGGTAAGTAGTTCAGCTAATTCTTCATTCGTTTCTTCTAGATACCCATTTTCATCTAGGTTCATAATGATAAAAGAAGCTGTCTTCCGATGCTCTTCATCTATTTTATAATACTGTATTTGATTTAATAAATGTTGCTGAATCGTTTTAGAATCCACACTATAGATCTCCATTTGATTATCAACTTGCTTGCTCGTACTTTTACTTTTGCTAGAGCTCTTTTTTCTTTCCCTCTCAAAACACCCTAACTCAATAAGGGGATTCTCTAGCGATTGCTCATACAAAAACTCCGACAATTCTTGTACATTGTACTGGAGCATTGTAATCGCTTGCCTCAACTCTTGTGTCATTGCCAAACGTAAGCTTTGTTCTTGTAAAAGACTTGCCTTCAAACTGATCTCCCCCTTGTTTCTATTGTACAATAAGTTTGGTAAAAGGAGAATCCTAACGCAGACACCCATTCCAAAATATTATTAATTTATATGTATTAATGAAACTTATCTCTTACAACTGAAAAATGAATATTATTGAAAGAAACCATTTTATAACCACCTACTAATAGTAAATCTTATTATCAGATATAACAAGAGGATTTTAAAAAAGTATTCTCTCCGTATATTCATGCATCCCATATTCTCAAAAATATTTGGCATAAAAAAAGTCCTAACTCACAATTGTAAGTTAGGACTTTTTGACGCGCCCAGAGGGATTCGAACCCCCGGCAGACGTGGTACCGGAAACCACCGCTCTATCCAGCTGAGCTATGGGCGCATGATAAAACTTTGAAACATCAAAGATTGAAACTCTTTTGTTCTTTACTTGTAGACTAAACAATTTCTCATGAAAGTTTTAGTCCAAGGTGTAAAATCGCACCTCTAATTATACAAGAAGCATTCCTCCATTTCAATAAAAAAAGAGCAGACTACTGATCATTCCCTTTCATATTTGCTTAATCTTTCTTACATTGTCAAATCACCAATATCCCCTGCCCTATTCGTAAACTTTGGTTAATTTTCCATTCCCTCTCTTAATAGACCTAAATTTGGAAAACATATTTTTTCTCCTACTTACAAAATATAACTTGTGAATTGATATTCAAAAGGAGGCTTTATTCAATGACTGTTATTACAAAGCTAAAACAAACAGTAGCAGGTTTAAAAAGTGCACAAGCGAGTTTAGAAGGATTCGCTCTTGATACAGATAATCAGCAGGCAAAACAGCTTTTCCAAACAGCTGCACAACAAACGCAATCTATTATCGATTCTTTAAACCCACGTGTAGAAGAAGTTCAACAAGAAGAGCCTCAATATGCACAACAATAAATGAAAGTACCAACTTATCTAGAAAAAGGATGATTCTATATCATCCTTTTTCAACAAATTACATAAAGCAATAGAAATGGAAGGATGATTATGAGAAAACTCGGAGTGATCACCGCACTACTCGTACTCCTATTTAGTGTATTTACCGGCTGTGACAATAGCCCTTTAGATAAAAAAGTAAAAAAAGAAGAAACAAAAAGACAAGAGCAAAAAGAAGGACCTGAGTTAACAAAAATGAGCACGGAATCCTTTAATCAATCTATTTCACAAGGAGCAAAGAAAATGGCACTTTCTATGGAAGAGATTGAACAAGCTACAGCCGTTAACTCCAATTTAGATCTTTACATAGCCATCAAACCAGAACATCATGAAAGATTTATACTAAAGCCTTTACGAAGTAAACTAAAAAAACGACTGAGCGATGAATATCCAACATTTAACGTTCGCGTCAGTACCGATCGAAAAATCTTTATGCTATTAGATGAGCTGGAAAATAAAATTCAGAAGAAACGAGTAAACAAAGATAAAATTAAAAAACAATTAAAACTCATTCAAACAGAAATGGAATCTAATACGTAATGACACGTGTTCTAAAGGAAAAGGAAGGATTTAAATGTCCAGTAAAGATAAAAATTTAACACCTGTACAACAAGAATATAAAAAATTCGAACAACAACGGGAGCCCAAACGTCCTGTTTTGAAAAATTGCATAAAAGCTTTTTTTGTTGGGGGATTCATTTGTTTGATCGGCCAACTGATTTCAACTTTTTACATTTATTTTTTTGATTTTACTGAGCGTTCCGCTGGAAACCCGACAGTTGCGACTCTTATTTTTATTTCCATGCTACTTACTGGCTTTGGAGTATACGACCGCCTTGGACAGTTCGCGGGAGCTGGGACAGCAGTACCTGTTACTGGATTTGGTAACTCTGTTATTGCCGCTTGTATTGAGCATCGAACAGAAGGATTTGTTCTCGGCGTCGGCGGTAACATGTTTAAGTTAGCTGGATCCGTTATTTTATTTGGTGTATTCTCCGCTTTTGTTATCGCTTTAATTAAAACCATTCTTGTTCAATGGGGAGGGCTGTAAATGCTACAAGGACACCGAACATGGGTATTTGAAAATAAACCAGTTATTATCTCAACGGGAGTCGTCGGTGGCCCATTTGAAGCAAATGGCAAAATTCCTGAAGACTTCGACACTCTTCATGGAGACTTATGGCTCGGCCAAGATTCTTATGAAAAAGCACATACAATTTTGTTTGAGGAAGCTTGTAGCCGTGCGATTGAAAAAGCAAAACTCCGTAAAGATGATATTCAGTTTGTACTCGCAGGCGATTTAATTAACCAAATTACGCCAACGAGCTTTGCATGTCGTACACTTGGCACTCCTTATCTCGGATTGTTCGGAGCTTGTTCGACCTCTATGGAAGGATTGGCACTTGGAGCAAGCATTATAAATGCCAAAGGAGCAAAATATTTATTAACCGGTGCCTCAAGTCATAACACCGCAGTGGAAAAACAGTTCCGCTACCCAACGGAATATGGAGGACAAAAGCCCCCGACTGCTCAATGGACGGTAACTGGAGCTGGCGCTGCTCTTTTAAGCAATCAAGGAAATGGTCCTCAAGTAACATCGGCAACCATTGGACGTGTTGTTGATATGGGACTAACTGATCCTTTTAATATGGGAGGTGCAATGGCTCCCGCCGCTGTTGATACAATTGAAGCACATTTACGTGATCGACAAATCGATGTCTCTTACTATGATTTAATCGTAACAGGCGACCTGGGACATGTTGGACGTGAAATTGCTTACGATTTACTCCATAAACACGGACTAAACATAACGAGCGAACAATTTCAAGATTGCGGAATCATTATTTACCGAGAAGGTCAACCTGTACTAGCTGGTGCAAGTGGCCCTGGTTGTTCTGCAACCGTTGTATACGGACATTTATTAAACAGAATGAGAAGAGAAGAGTTTAAACGAATCCTTGTCGTTGCAACAGGCGCTTTGCTCTCTCCGCTTACTTTTCAACAAGGAGAAACGATTCCTTGTATCGCTCATGCTGTATCAATTGAATTTGGAGGTGCAAAGCAATGATTTTTTTCTGGGCTTTCGTCATTGGCGGTCTCGTATGTGTAATCGGTCAACTCCTGTTTGATATTGTCAAACTAACACCTGCTCATACGATGGCTACACTTGTTGTTGCTGGTGCCATTTTAGATGGGTTCAATTTATATGAGCCGTTAATTGATTTTGCTGGAGCTGGAGCAACTGTGCCAATTACGAGCTTTGGCAACGCTCTCGTTCATGGTGCAATGGAAGAAGCTGCAAAGCATGGTATTGTCGGAGTAATTACCGGAATGTTTAAAGTAACAAGCGCCGGGATATCAGCAGCAATTATTTTCGGATTTATCGGTGCACTACTATTTAAACCAAAAGGATAAGAGGTGTTTTCATGACAGTTATTGCTAACGTAAAAACGTGTCTTGCTAGTTTAAAAGGTGCTCAAGCAAGCTTAAGTACTCTTTCACAAAATACTTCGGATGAAGAAGCAAAGCGCGTATTTCATGAATGCATGTTAGAGATGGATAGCGTTATCGCTGATTTAAAAGATCGAGTTTCAGTATTAGAACGTGAAGAACCTCAATATAAAGGGTTTTAAGCAGACTGGAGGAATTTGCTATGTCTCATCTACCCGAATGGACACTTGTCATTCTCCGCTCTGTATTTATATTAATGATTTTATTCGCTATTACAAAATGGTTAGGTAAAAGACAAATTTCTCAACTTTCCTTTTTTGAATATATAGCGGGAATGACAATTGGTGATATTGCTGCTCAAATCACAACAGGGCTAGATCAAAAATTTTTCCACGGTGTCTTTGCCATACTTATTTTTGCGGTAGCTCCTTTCTTCACAGGTCTTCTTTCTTTAAAGAACAAAGCAGCCAGAGATTTTTTTGAAGGAAAATCTACTGTTTTTATAAAAGATGGTAAAGTTCTCGAGGATAACTTAAAAAAAGAAAAATATACAAGCGACGAATTACTCGAGCTTCTTCGAAACAAAGGAACTTTCAGTATATCTGAAGTCGAATTTGCAGTATTGGAGCCAAGTGGTGAATTAAATGTATTATTAAAAAAAGACCGCCAACCACTTACAGCAAAAGATATCGGCTTAAAAGTACCAAACGAAAAAGAGCCACAAACTGTCATTATGGATGGTAATGTACTCGATGAGCCTCTGTCAGCAAGCGGACATAATCGAGCTTGGCTACATGCTGAACTAGAAAAACTCGGTGTCGTAATTGAAAATGTATTTCTCGGTCAAGTTGATTCGTATGGACAGCTTACAATTGATGTCTATAATGATAAACTTCAAATGCCTTCCCCGCAAAATAAACCTTTATTATTAGCATCTTTAAAAAAATGCCAAGCTGATCTAGAATTGTTCTCATTAGAAACAAAATCAAAATCAGCAAGTGAAATGTATAGTAAAAATGCAAAACAAATCGAACACATTTTAAATAAGGTAACCTACCTTTTAAAAGAATAAAACATGAAAGAACGCCTCTATCAAACAGGCGTTCTTTTATTATTACTACACTTTTTCTTACGTTTAATTTTATGGAATTCGGTTATGATGTTGAAAGGTACATAAGCAGGGAATTGCAAGAAGCATAGCGAATAAATCATCTTACAACTACATATTTTTTGATTTTTTGATTTAAAGTGGTTTTGTTTGACCTTTATTGACCATAATTGTATTATAAGACTAAGAAAGCTTTCAAAGGAGGAAATAACAGATGAATTTAATTCCTACAGTAATTGAACAAACAAATCGTGGAGAACGCGCTTACGATATTTACTCTCGACTATTAAAAGACCGCATCATTATGCTTGGTAGCGCAATTGATGACAATGTAGCAAACTCAATCGTTTCCCAGCTTTTATTCTTGGAATCTCAAGATCCAGAAAAAGATATTCATTTATACATTAACAGCCCTGGTGGTTCTATTACAGCAGGTATGGCCATCTATGACACAATGCAGTTCATTAAGCCAAACGTATCAACTATTTGTATCGGTATGGCAGCATCTATGGGTGCATTCCTACTTGCAGCTGGTGAAAAAGGAAAACGCTTCGCACTTCCAAACAGTGAAGTTATGATCCACCAACCACTTGGTGGTGCACAAGGACAAGCAACTGAAATTGAAATCGCTGCAAAACGCATCCTATTCCTACGCGATAAATTAAACAAAATCCTTGCAGAACGCACAGGCCAACCACTAGAAGTCATCGAACGCGACACAGACCGTGACAACTTCATGACAGCCGAAAAAGCACTAGAATACGGCCTAATCGATAGAATCTTTACAAACCGTTAATACTACTAAAAGCGGAAGCGGCTCGCTCAGAATCGCCACGTAAAAAAGGGCTATCGCAACATTGCGATAGCCCTTTTTATCAAGCACATTACTAAATACCATCAATCCAACACAAGTTATCGACCGCTCGACAATATTCGGCAAGTTCATCCAATCAATAAAAGCTATCGCGTTTACGCGATAGCTTTTATTGATTATTTTGCACGTAAGCAACGAGCGCTTCTAATGCTTCTTCCGCATCTGAACCTTCTGCCGTAATTGTTATGTGACTACCAGATCCAATCGCTAAGCTCATAACCCCCATTATACTCTTAGCGTTAATTGTTTTGTCATCTTTCTCAATGAAAATATCAGCATGAAAGCGATTTGCCTCTTGCACAAACAACGCAGCCGGACGTGCTTGCAAACCATCTTTTCGTGCAACCTCAACTTTTTTTTGAACCACGGCTCCATTTCCCCTTTACCTTTATTTTTTTACTACTGTTTCCCCCGCACGTAATTTCTCCGCAATTTCGTCGATTTTACGCAAACGATGATTGATACCTGATTTACTAATTTTCCCTCCAGATACCATCTCGCCTAATTCTTTCAATGTTACATCTTGATAATTAACTCTTAGTTGTGCAATCTCTCTTAATTTGTCTGGCAAAATATCAAGGCCAACCGTCTCATCAATGTAGCGAATATTTTCAATTTGCCTTAATGCCGCACCAATTGTCTTGTTGAGATTAGCTGTTTCACAATTTACTAAGCGATTAACGGAATTACGCATATCGCGAACAATACGAATATCTTCAAATTTTAAGAGTGCATTATGCGCGCCAATAATATTTAAAAATTCCGTAATTTTCTCTGCCTCTTTTAAATACGTAATATAACCTTTTCGCCTTTCCAACGTCTTACTATTTAAATCAAATCCATTCATCAATTCACATATAGAATCATTATGTTCCTTATATAACGAAAAGATTTCTAAATGATAAGATGATGTTTCTGGGTTATTTACTGAACCACCTGCTAAAAATGCTCCTCGTAAATACGATCTTTTACAACATTTCTTCTCAATTAATTCTTGTGATATATTGCGGATAAACGAAAAGTCCTCTCGAACAATTTGAAGATCTGCTAAAATTTCGCGTGATTTTTCAACAAGCCGAACGATATAGACATTATTTTTCTTTAATCGCATTTTTTTTCGAACAAGTAGTTCTACCGTTACGTTATAGCCCTTTTTCAAAAGTGTATAAATCCTTCGCGCAATTGCTGCGTTTTCCGTTTGAATATCTATGGATAGACGACGATTTGAAAAAGAAAGCGACCCGTTCATTCGAAGTAATGCTGATAACTCAGCTTTCTCACAGCATTCTTTCATTTCAAGCTTTGTGAGCTCTTTCTTTGTTTCCGAAGCAAATGACACAGTCAACACCTCCTTATACAATATTTTGGAACAAAAATCTTGTCCTATATGAATGAGGAGCGTTACCTCAAACGAGGCAACGCACATTTATAACAATGAATATAAAATAGAAGCTAGCTTTAACGTATCATGTCTTACAACATGATTATCATATTTCGCTAATTGGGCTGGAATAACCTCAATATTATTTTCAGTAAAACGTTCTTCATCCACTACAACTGGGGCAGACATTTCTTTCTCATATAACTTACGTAATTCACAGGGAATATCACGGTTATTCACAATTGCAGTATCGATAAATGGTTGTCCTAAATGATCATGTAACGCCTGGACATGATCAAAAGCAGTATATCCCATTGTCTCACCGGCTTGTGTCATAACATTACATACATATACCTTCTTCGCTTTTGCAGCAAGAACAGCGTCCCCAATTTTGTTAACAACTAAATTCGGCAATATACTCGTATACAAACTTCCCGGACCGAAAACAAGTAAATCAGCTCGTTTAATCTCAGCTAACGTCTCATGCAATGGCTCTACATCTTCTGGAGTTAAAAAGACACGGTTAATCTTCTTTCCGTAATAAGGAATTTTTGATTCACCTGTTACAACTTCTCCATCTTCTAGTTCCGCATGAAGTACGGCGCTTTGATTCGCTGCTGGTAATACACGTCCTCTAACATTTAATACTTTACTCGTTTCTGTAATCGCATGGAAAAAGTCTCCTGTAATCGCGGTCATACCTGCCAATAATAGATTTCCTAACGCATGACCCTTCAGTCCGTCTCCTGTTGTAAAACGATGCTGAAATAAAGCTTCCACCAGTGGCTCTACATCCGATAACGCAACAAGTACGTTACGAATGTCACCAGGGGGTGGAATTTCTAGCTCATCACGTAACCTACCCGAACTGCCACCATCATCAGCGATTGTAACAACTGCTGTAATATCAACAGGATATTGCTTTAATCCTCTTAATAAAACAGAAAGTCCAGTTCCTCCTCCCATGATGACAATTTTAGGTTTTCTCTCTTTTTTCATCCTTTAATGGCCCTTTCTCTTCTCCACATCACGATGAGATACATGAACACTATAATCTGGTTTCAAATGTTTCCCAAGGTACTCTGCAAGCGTAACAGAACGATGCTGTCCACCTGTACATCCAATTGCAATTACAAGTTGACTCTTACCTTCTCTTTTGTAATGAGGCAGCATGAAAGTAATCAGATCCGTCAACTTCTCTAAAAACTTATGTGTCTCATTAAACTTTAGTACATAAGATGAAACTTCTTCATCTAGTCCTGTTAATGGCTTCATATGTGGAATGTAGTATGGATTTGGTAAAAAACGAACATCGAATACTAAATCTGCATCAATTGGAATACCGTACTTAAATCCAAACGACATGACATTTACACGAAACGCTTGCTCAGTTTCTGTTGAAAACAGCTGAACAATTTTTTCACGTAATTCTTTCGGTTTTAAATCCGATGTATCAAGCACAATATTCGCTCTTGCTTTCATGTCTGTTAATAAACCGCGCTCCGCCTCGATACCTTTTAAAGGAAGACCAGTTGGCGCAAGTGGATGCGAACGTCTCGTTTCCTTATAGCGCGTTACAAGCGTACTATCCTTCGCATCTAAAAATAAGATATGAGGAATAATCCAAGTTCGTTCTGATAAATCATCAAGTGCTCCCCATAAATGTTCAAAAAACTCGCGGCCACGTAAATCAATACCTAGCGCAACTTTATTCATCTTGCTTTTTGAATCTGCCATCAACTCAACAAACTTTGGCAATAACATCGGAGGTAAATTATCTACACAGAAATACCCTAAATCTTCAAAACTTTGTAGTGCTACTGTTTTTCCAGCACCAGACATTCCTGTAATAATTACCATTTTAATATCATTATTCTCTGTCATCGTATCCCCTCCCGGAAGATTTAGCTTGGGTCTAATCGATATGAAAGTAATTCAAAATCTGGTGTATATACAAATGTACCGTAAATGATACCGTTTCCTTTAATTAAATAATCAATGATATGATAATCCCCCGGTGCCATCGGTAATTCATCAATTTTATCAAGTGTGTGCCAGCCAATAATGCCTTCTTCGCTTTCTAATTTGTTTTCTCCTGCAAAATCAGTTGCCAAGAAGGAGAACATCATCCATTCAGAAACAACTTTATCACCCTCTTGAATGACAAAGGTGAAGACCCCTTTTAATGTTGGGTTCTTTAAATATATCCCTGTTTCTTCACGATATTCGCGAACGACTGAATCTCTTATTGTCTCACCGCGCTCCATCTTCCCGCCAGGTGCAACCCACCAATTTCGACGCGGCTTTTGGAGTAGGAGGACTTCATTCCCTTTCATTAACACACAGTTTGTGACTCTTTGCATGTTTCTTCACCTCAGCTACTTGCGATGAATAATCTCATCTCATCACATACTTACTTCATTATACTATCAAAAACAGTTTGCCACAATGAAGGAGACTCTCTCCCAAAATAAGGGATTCTCTACTTAATTTCTATAAAAAATCCCCTTAACGAACTATATCGCTAAGGGGACTGCTTTCCTTATTTCTTACCGAAATAGGATACAATCACAAACCCTAAAATAAATGTAATAATAGAACTTACAATTGAAATTCCACCGTTCGGAATTCCAGGAAATACGACTGCAATCGATCCAATTACAAGCCCGATAATCGCTGCGAATGTCGTACTTTTATAATTTGATAATAAGTAGCTAATTCCTTTACTACTTACAACAAATCCTACTACAACACCTACACCAATTACAGCAATTAGCGGCAAATTCAATGTTGTTAATGCATGAATTGCAGTTGGGTATACGCCGATAATTAATAAAATAAATGACCCGCTAATACCAGGAAGAAGCATTGCCATACTCGCCAGCCATCCTGCTAAAAACAATCCAATTGTATTTAAAACCGTAAGAGTTGTAATTGGATCCGCAGCTTTATCTGGTTTAAAAAAAGCTGTAGCAGCCACAAGAATAGCCGCAATAATCATGACAATCATATGACTACCTTTAAAGGTTTCTTTCGCATTTGCTTCTCTCATTAACATGGGTAAAATACTAACAATTAAACCAAGAAAGAAGAACTGCGTCGGTTCATAATAATTTGCCAATAAATATTTAATGACATGACTTAATGTTAAAAATGCCGCTGCAACGCCCATAACAAGAGGAATTAAAAAACTTAAATGCTTTTTCCATTCCCGGCTAAAAAATCCGCTAATCGCTGCTAGCAACCTCTCATAAATCCCTAATACAACCGCAATTGTTCCACCGCTTACACCCGGAATTAAATCACTAACTCCCATACAAAAACCACGATATATATTACGCCATTCCATATCGAATAAACTCCTCATTTCTTATCAGCATTTTTTCGTAAACTTTAGTATATCAATAAGAAATCTTATAATCCAAACATTTTTTGACAAACATTTGACATTTTGAGTAAAAATGAAAAGACGAAAGCTATCATTTGCAGATCACTTTCGTCTAAAAAAATCGTACTTTTTATTTTTCCGTTACAGTGTTTAATTCCTCTAATAACTCTTCTACATAGTGCTGTACGCTTTGTGCTGCGATACTACCGTCGCCAGTTGCTGTAACAATTTGGCGAAGCATTTTTTCACGAATATCGCCAGCTGCGAAGATACCAGGTACTTTCGTTTCCATGCGCTCATTTGTTTCAATATAACCATTTTCATTTGTAATACCTAATGCAGCAAATGGTTTTGATAATGGTAACATACCGATATAAACGAAGACACCGTCCGCTTTAAATTCTGTTTCTTCACCAGTGTTCACATCTACAATTGTAACACTACCTACTTTACCGTTTTCCTCGTTAATTTGTTTTACAGTGTGATTCCAAATGAAGTCTATTTTCTCATTTTGGAAAGCGCGGTCTTGCAGGATTTTCTGTGCCCGAAGAGCATCGCGACGATGAATGATTGTTACTTTTGAAGCGAAGCGTGTTAAATATACACCCTCTTCAACCGCTGAGTCTCCACCACCGATAACAACAAGTTCTTTCTCTTTAAAGAATGCACCATCACATACTGCGCAGTAAGATACACCGCGTCCCCCAAGTTCTTTTTCACCTGGAACACCAAGTTTTTTATACTCTGCCCCACTTGCAATGATAATGGCACGTGCTTTGTACTCTTTTTTACCTGCTATAATTGTTTTATATTCTTTTCCATCGATGACTTCTTTTACGTCACCATATGCGTATTCCGCACCAAATTTCTTTGCGTGCTCAAACATTTTATTGGATAAATCCGGCCCTAAAATGGATTCATAACCTGGATAGTTCTCTACCTCTTCTGTATTTGCCATTTGTCCGCCTGGAATACCACGTTCTAACATAAGTGTACTTAAATTCGCACGAGATGTATAAACTGCAGCTGTCATCCCAGCTGGTCCAGCACCAATAATAATGACATCATAAATTTTTTCTTCTGACACACTATTCACTCCTATTCATACCTACAACTTACCCTCATTATACTGTTAGCATTTGCTTTTTCCTAGTGATATGCCTATGCATGTGTACGTCTTACTGCTTGCACATATTTTCTTAGCGTAGCCACAGATACATTATATATATTTCCTAGTTCGGCCTGTGTCATTTTATTTTTTTTCTCACCGCGCACAATATATTCAATTGCCGCTGACCATCCAAATATATTTGTAAAAGCCGTATCGGAAGTATATAAACGTATGAAAGTGCAGAACCAAAAATGTAAGCACTCTTCAATTAATTCATCTTCTTTATTTGTATAGTTATATAAGATATCCGCAATTCGAATACATTGTTCAAATGGCTTTAGTTCAGACGGAATACTCTTATGACTGCCAAGTAAGAAGAAGTATTTTGCAATTTCCGACACAATAGGAACACCGTTCTTCGCCTGTACAATATCAAAGAAAAAGCCAATTTTTTCAGGCGTTTTCAATTCATTCATTAAATATAGAGCTAACATTTGCTCTTCTAATGTTGCACTTTCTTGAAATGTTTTGCGCAATTCTTCGAATAAAACTTTTTGCCCTTCATCAGCTAAATTCAAGGCATTCCAAGGTTCTTTTCCTTTTTTATCAGGGTGTAACTCTACAACTGACTGCCACATCTTCTCTGCTGTATGATAGTCTTTTACCATATAAGAAGCGTATGCAAACCAATAATAAAAGCTAACATCACCATCATATCCTTGACGCTTCAATAACTTTAACCATTTATAAGCATGAGCAAAATAACCGATAGTTGCAAACGTCGTCCCTAATTTTAATCGATGTTCAAATGAAATTGGATATACAGATTTCATTTGCTCCGCTAGCGCTTCTACTTGCTTATGTTCTCCAATTGAGTATAGAAAAATAAGCGTGTTACAAAGAGCATGCATATTGCCGGGATTTTTCTCTAAAATCATTTCTGTTAACTTCAGCGCCTGATCTACGTTCCCCGACTGAAAATGAGCAATTGCTAAATTATTATAACCGGACCAAAATTCCGGATAATCCTTCGTCACAATTTCTAAAGTAGCAATCGCTTCTTCTAATTGACCATTACGAATATAACGATTTGCTTCTTCCTGCATCACAATCAGTTCATCTTCATCTTCCATCTCTTCAGCATCCAATGATTCCTCTTCCATAATTTCAAGTAATTCCAACGTATCTTCTACAAATTCCTTTTCAGTTGCAATTTCTAAATATTTCTCCGCATATTTTTTTGCCTGTTGAAATAAGCCAAGATAGGCATAATTATTCGCGATAAAATAATAGCACTGTTCAATCTCAGAATGAGAACGAATCAATTTCAGAAGAATTTGATTCGACTCTTGGTATTCACCAACCTCAGATAGCACAGTTGCTAATTGGCATAAAATAAACGGCTCTTTCTTATTTTGTGCCGCTCTACGAAAATATTTAATCGCTTCTTCTAATTTATGCCCTTGATACGCTTTCATCCCTTTTTTATAAAAGAAGTCTGCTAATTGATGAAAAGAGATAACTTGTCCGTTCTCCTTATATATTCTTTGATTTTTCCCCATAAATCCTCCAGTTTTTGTTTTCTACGCTCACGCATTATTCTATCTTTAAGTATAAACGATTCTAAAAAAAACAAAACAGTATATTATAATCAATTATTTCCTTTTTATTCATCAAAAGAGAAAGAAAATGTTACATTTTCAATCTTGATCTTCTTTCGGATAAATAATACGCATCGGATTCCCACCTACAAACGCGCCGCTTGGAACATCGCGGTGAACGAGCGTACCTGCAGAAACAATAGCACCATCCCCAATTGTAACGCCTGGTAATATTGTTGAATTTGCCCCAATCATTACTTCATCTCCAATGATTACTTCCCCAAGTCGATATTCAGTAATTAAATATTCATGAGCTAAAATTGTCGTATTATAACCAATGATTGAATTTGCTCCAACTGTAATCTTTTCTGGAAACATAATATCCGGCATTACCATAAGCGCAAATGCGGTTTGCTTTCCTACTTCCATTCGCAAAAACGTGCGATATAACCAATTTTTTATCGTTAAAAACGGTGTATAACGCGCAATTTGAATCACAATAAAGTTTTTCATGACCTTCCAAAATGATACAGTTTTATATACATTCCATAATGAATTTGCTCCTGAAACAGGGTAGCGCGTTGTCCGTCGCACTTTCACACACTCCCTCTCTCCACTATTCAGACAAAATTGATAATAAATCACTCATTTTATCTAGTACATAGTCTGGTTTATAGGATTCTAAATATGCTCTCCCTTTAATCGTCCACCCTACCGCTGCCGTTTTTGTGCCAGCATTCTGTCCACCTACAATATCATGATGATTATCGCCAACCATTAATGTTTCTTCTGGTTTTGCATCTAATAATTGAAGAGCTTTTTGAATTGGCTCAGGATGTGGTTTCACATGTTCTACATCGTCAATTGTGACTACTACATCAAAAAATTCATGTAGCTTGGACCAATTCAATCCCATCTCCACTGTTTGTCTTGCTTTTGTTGTGACAATCCCAATTTTATATCCCTTTTCTTTTAATGTTTGAACTGTCTCATAAACAGTTTCATATTCTTCTACTAGTTCATCATGATGATCGTGATTAAATTGGCGATAGCGTGTAATCATTTCCTCTACTTTACTTTCATCAATAGAATGAAATGTTTCATGTAAAGATGGCCCAATAAACGGTAAGACATCTTCACGCTTATACTGATTTGGATAATATGTATTCAAAGTATGTAAAAAAGAAGAAATAATAAGTTCGTTTGTATTAATTAATGTTCCATCTAAATCAAATAGCACTGTATTTATCTTCATCTTTCTCATTTTCCTTTCTATTTCAGCTGGCTCAATACGAAAGAAGCAGCACCCTCTATAAGATGCTACTTTCCTCTACTTTTCTAAATATCTTTTATCAGCTTGCCCCGTTTTACGTCTTACAATTATAAAAATAATTGAAATAACAATCAGCCCAATAGACATCACTTGCGCAATACGAAGTGGCCCTAACATTAAACTATCTGTACGCAATTCTTCTACAAAGAAACGGCCAATTGAATACCAAATTAAATATGTAAAAAACAATTCACCGCGGCGCAAGTTTGCTTTTCGCAATAACAATAATAAAATAACCCCAGCAAAACTCCATAATGATTCATATAAGAACGTTGGATGATAATAGACACCATCAATATACATTTGATTCACAATAAAGTCCGGTAAATGCAAACCTTCTAAAAACTGTCTTGTTACTTCACCACCATGAGCTTCTTGGTTCATAAAATTGCCCCAACGACCAATCGCTTGTCCAAGAAGGATACTTGGTGCCGCAATATCCGCTAACTTCCAAAACGAAATCCTTTTTACTTTTGCATAGATAATTCCCGTCATGACAGCTCCAATTAAACCACCATGAATGGCCAATCCACCTTGCCGAGTATTAATAATTTGAATCGGATTTTGCATATAGTATTCCCATTCAAACGCAACATAGTATGCCCTTGCACAAATAATCGCAATTGGCACTGCGAATAAAACAAGATCGACAAATGTATCCTTCGGAATACCTAATCGTTCTCCTTCACGAGTAGCCAACCAAAGCCCGAGTAGAACGCCAGTCCCGATAATAATTCCATACCAATAGACTGGAAATGGTCCAAGATGAATGGCTACACGGTCTAACTGCGGTACAGACCCTAAAAGCATATGTATGACCTCCTTTTGTGCCTACTCCTGATTCCCTAATTCAATCGCACTCATTAACCGTTCTGAAAATTGCTGAGCTGCATTAACTCCCATACGTTTTAATCTGAAGTTCATCGCCGCTACCTCGATAATGACCGCTAAGTTTCGGCCTGGGCGAACTGGAAGTGTAATCTTCGTAAGTTCTGTATCGATAATCTTCATTTTTTCTTCATCAAGACCTAGGCGATCGTAGTTTTTATTTTGATCCCAAATCTCAAGATTAATAACAAGCGTAATACGCTTATAATTTCGGACAGCACCTGCACCAAATAACGTCATAACGTTAATGATACCTAAACCACGAATTTCTAATAAATGTTCTATTAAATCTGGAGAGCTTCCTACTAATGTATCTTCATCTTCTTGACGGATTTCTACACTATCGTCAGCTACTAGACGATGACCACGCTTGACAAGTTCAAGAGCCGTTTCGCTTTTCCCAACGCCACTTTGACCTATAATTAAAACTCCAACACCGTAAACGTCTACTAATACACCGTGAACAGCTGTTGTTGGTGCCAACTTTCCTTCTAAGTAGTTCGTTAAACGACTTGATAATCTCGTTGTCGTTTGGGAAGAACGTAACAATGGCACACCTGATTCACGTGATGCTTGTAATAATTCCTTAGGTACATCTTGATTACGCGTAACGATAATACAAGGTGTTTCCTCTGTACAAAGCGCCTTCATTCTTTCTTGTTTTTGATCATTTGTTAACGTATCAAAGAAAGTAAGCTCTGTTTTTCCAAGAAGCTGAACACGATCTGCTGGATAATAAGTAAAAAAGCCTGCCATTTCAATTCCAGGTCGCGATAAATCACTTGTATCAATCGGACGATGAATTCCTTCTTCACCACTTACGAGTTCCAATTGAAATTGTTCAATTAAATCCTTTGTCCTTACTTTAGGCATACATAAACCTCCACTCCGCTGCGGGCTCATTCTCATTTGATGTACAATTCCATTCTAACGGATATTGTACCACTTTTTTCTGAAAACAAGAAATACGGTTTCTAGCAAATAGAAAAAAAACATTTCATAGCACTGATGAAATGTTTTTCTATTTGTCACTTTTCTATTTCTTTTCAGATAACGGCTCCACAATCACTTTATCAATTAACATATTAAGAATAGAAATACAAATGGCTGCAATAATGGCCACGCCAAATCCTGATATGTTAAAAGCATCGCCTAATAACGAATCTGTTATTTTTAAAGTAATGGCATTGATGATAATAAGGAAAAAACCAAATGTGAGTACCGTAATTGGTAATGTAATCAAAATTAAAAATGGTTTTACAACTACATTTAAAATCGCCAAAATAATACTTGCAATAATGGCTGTTTGAATGTTTTCTATGTAAAATGCGTCTGGTGCGATTCCTTTTAAAAGTCCGGATACAACAATTAATACTACGCTATTTACAAGAAGTGATAGAATCCATCTCATTTTCTTACACATCCTTTTATTATATATATATTTAATCATACGCTAATAGACTATAAACGCCAAGTGCGAATCCCAAAAAGAAAACTTCTATAACAACTTATTCTATCCTTCTCTCTTGTATCCCCACCTCTCTTCTCACCAATGATTACGAGTAAAATATGGGCCATGCCATCTTGCTTCATGAGTTTTCACATACGTCCACGTAAAATCATCATCTACAACATATATATCTCCTTTGAACAAATCATCTGTTTCTCGTAACAGATCATGAGCATGTAGTGCATTTGCATCTTTTATTATGAGTACATCATTGCAATGTTGATAGAAAATATAACAACTATTTTTTCTTTCACCATGAAATGCTTGCTCTGCTTGTTCTCCTTCTAAATACCGCTTCTTCTTATAACTAAACATATACCATAAGTAGCCACATGTATCATGATTACTATATAGCCCTATCTCTTCTTTTTCTTCTTCACTTAAATGACTCGCAAAGTGACCTGCCCATCGCTTTCTGAAGTACGGGCCCCACTTCAAAATTTCTCTTCCCTTTATTTTTTTATGTTTCAATCTATCTATAAATTCCATCCTATAATCCTCAAAAACAAAGTAAAGAGCTAGCCAATCGGCTTAGCTCCCTACCTCCACTTCTTTTATTTTCTCTTTCATACGAGCTGTATCACGCTCTAAAACCTCTTTTAAATACTTGCCTGTATACGAACACTCTTCTTTTACGACTTGTTCTGGCGTTCCCGAAGCAACGATTTGTCCACCTTTATCTCCACCCTCTGGACCAAGGTCAACAATGTAATCTGCTGTCTTAATCACATCTAGGTTATGTTCAATCACAAGTACCGTTTCTCCGTTTTCAACAAGGCGCTGCAACACTTCAAGAAGGCGCGCAATATCATGCACATGTAAGCCCGTTGTCGGTTCATCTAAAATATATAATGTACGTCCCGTAGAACGACGATGCAATTCAGATGCTAGTTTTACACGCTGCGCTTCACCGCCTGATAACGTCGTAGCTGGCTGTCCGAGCTTCATATATCCGAGCCCAACATCTACAAGTGTCTGTAATTTCCGTTTAATTTTCGGGATATTCGCAAAGAATTCCACTCCGTCTTCAATAGTCATCTCTAATACTTCTGAAATGTTCTTATCTTTGTATTTTACCTCTAACGTTTCGCGGTTATAGCGTTTGCCATGGCACACTTCACACGGAACATATACATCTGGCAAGAAGTGCATTTCAATTTTGATAATCCCATCACCGCGGCAAGCTTCACAGCGTCCTCCTTTTACGTTAAAGCTAAAGCGCCCTTTTTGATAGCCGCGTACTTTCGCCTCATTCGTTTGTGCAAACACATCCCGAATATCATCAAACACACCTGTATATGTTGCCGGATTGGAACGAGGTGTCCGTCCGATTGGCGATTGATCAATATCAATTACTTTATCTAAATGTTCAAGACCTTTAATTTGTTTATGAGCCCCTGGTTTACTTTTTGCTTTATATAGTTTCTGTGCTAAAGACTTATACAATACTTCATTAACCATCGTACTTTTACCTGAACCAGATACACCAGTTACTGCAACAAAAGTGCCGAGTGGGAATGACATTCTTGCATTCTTTAAATTATTTTCTTTCGCACCAATAATCTCAATTTTACGTCCGTCACCTTTTCTTCTTTCAAGCGGAACAGGAATGAATTTTTCCCCACTTAAATATTGACCAGTTAATGAATTCTCGTCATTCATTACTTCTTCTGGCGAACCAGCTGATACAACTTGTCCCCCATGAATGCCCGCGCCAGGACCAATATCAATCAAATAGTCCGCCGCCATCATTGTATCTTCATCGTGCTCCACAACAATAAGCGTATTTCCTAAATCACGCATGTCTTGCAATGTATGAATAAGGCGGTCATTATCACGCTGATGTAAACCAATGGACGGTTCATCTAGAATATAAAGGACACCAGTAAGACGAGAGCCGATTTGTGTAGCGAGACGAATGCGCTGCGCTTCACCACCTGACAGCGTCCCTGCCGCACGACTTAACGTTAAATAATCAAGCCCGACATTATTTAAGAAAGTGAGCCGCTCTTTAATTTCACGTAAAATCTGGTAAGCAATTTTCGCTTGTTTTTCTGTCAGTTCAATCTTTGAAAAGAAGCCATATGCTTCTTGCACAGAGTACTTCGTTACATCAGCAATTGTTTTCCCGGCTATGAATACAGCTAAACTTTCCGGTTTTAAACGGCCGCCTTTACATTTTGGACACGCTTGCTCCGCCATATATTTTTCCATTTGTTCCCGAATATAATCAGAACTCGTTTCCCGAAAGCGACGTTCAATATTTGGAATGACTCCTTCAAATACAATTTCACTTTCTTTCACTTGCCCAAAGTCATTGACATAACGGAAATGAACCTTCTCTTCTCCACTTCCATACAACACTTTATCAAACAACTCTTTTGGAATATCCTTTACTGGCATGTCCATATCGATACCGTAATGCTTGCATACAGATTGTAATAATTGCGGATAATATTGTGAGCTTGTCGGTTCCCACGGAGCAATGGCATGCTCATTTAAAGATAAATCCCAATTTGGAATTACAAGCTCTAAATCTACTTCTAATCTTGAACCAAGTCCATCGCAAGTTGGACATGCACCAAATGGACTATTAAATGAGAACATGCGCGGCTCTAACTCACCAATTGAGAAACCGCAATGCGGACATGCATGATGTTCACTAAACAACAGTTCTTCTTCGCCAATTACATCGATTAACACACGTCCCCCGCCTAGTTTCAGTGCACTTTCAAGCGAATCAGCAAGACGACTTGCAATTCCATCTTTTACAACGATACGATCGATAACAACTTCAATGGAATGTTTCTTATTTTTATCTAGTGTAATTTCATCAGATACATCTAGCATTTCTCCATCCACCCGAACACGTACATACCCTTGTTTCTTAATATCTTCTAACACTTTCACATGAGCGCCTTTACGCCCAGATACAATCGGCGCTAATACTTGTAATTTTGTACGCTCTGGATATTCAAGAACACGGTCGACCATTTGCTCTACTGTTTGGGAAGTAATTTCAATCCCATGCTTTGGGCAGATTGGTGTCCCAATACGAGCAAATAATAAGCGTAAGTAATCATAAATTTCCGTTACTGTTCCAACTGTTGAACGCGGGTTACGGCTCGTTGTTTTCTGATCGATTGAAATCGCTGGAGATAAGCCTTCAATCGTATCGACATCAGGCTTATCCATTTGTCCTAAAAACTGACGCGCATACGCAGATAATGATTCCACATATCTACGTTGCCCTTCCGCATAAATCGTATCGAATGCCAATGATGATTTCCCTGAACCAGATAGTCCCGTCACAACAACAAGTTGATTTCTCGGAATGGTTACATCAATATTTTTTAAGTTATGTGCTCTCGCACCTTTTACAACGATATGGTCTTTGCTCACTCTCTTCACCCTTCCGCTTTTAGTTCTAGTATTAAATCTCTTAGCTCAGCCGCACGCTCGAAATCTAAAGCTTTTGCTGCTTCCTTCATTTCTGCTTCCATCTTCGCAATCGTTTTTTCTCGTTCTTTCTTTGTCATTTTCTTCATTGCCGTTGCTTCATATACTTCTGTTTCTTCCGCCGCTACTGTCGCACGAATCACATCGCGCACTTCTTTTTGAATTGTTTTTGGTGTGATGCCATGCTCTTTATTGTAAGCCTCTTGTTTTTCACGACGACGTTTCGTTTCATCAATGGCGATTTGCATCGATTTTGTTATATGATCTGCATACATAATAACGTGACCGTTCTCATTACGCGCAGCACGGCCAATCGTTTGAATGAGTGATCGCTCTGAGCGCAAAAATCCTTCTTTATCCGCATCTAAAATCGCAACAAGTGATACTTCTGGAATATCAAGACCTTCTCGCAATAAGTTAATTCCAACAAGTACGTCGAACTTGCCAAGACGAAGATCACGAATGATTTCAATTCGCTCAAGCGTTTTAATTTCAGAATGAAGATAATTTACCTTAATCCCAACATCCTTTAAGTAATCTGTTAAATCCTCTGACATTTTCTTCGTTAATGTCGTAATTAAAACGCGCTCATTTTTCGCAATTCGCTCTTGTATTTCTCCTAATAAGTCATCAATCTGTCCTTCAATTGGTCTTACTTCAATTTTCGGATCTAAGAGCCCAGTTGGACGAATAATTTGCTCTACAACTTCTGGTGCATGCTCTAATTCATATGGACCTGGCGTTGCCGAAACATATATAATTTGATTTGCTTTCTCTTCAAACTCTTCAAACTTAAGCGGTCTATTATCTAAAGCTGAAGGTAAGCGGAACCCATGGTCAACAAGCACTTGCTTACGCGCCTGGTCGCCATTATACATCGCTCTTACTTGTGGAACCGTTACATGAGATTCATCCATTACGATTAGAAAGTCCTTAGGAAAATAATCTAATAATGTATATGGCGTTGAACCAGCAGGACGGAGTGTTAAATGACGAGAGTAGTTTTCAATCCCTGAGCAAAATCCCATCTCACGCATCATTTCTAAATCATAACGCGTCCGCTGCTCGATGCGCTGCGCTTCTAATAGTTTCCCTTGCTCATTTAATTCTTTTAAACGTTCTTCTAATTCTTTTTCAATATTTTCAATCGCGACTTTCATCTTCTCTTCACGTGTAACGAAGTGAGATGCTGGAAAGATCGCTACATGTTCACGTTCTGCCAATACTTCACCTGTTAATGCATCCACTTCTCGAATGCGATCAATTTCATCTCCAAAAAACTCGATTCTGATGCAATGTTCATCAAGAGATGCTGGGAAAATCTCTACGACATCGCCACGAACGCGAAACGTTCCGCGCTGAAAATCAATATCATTGCGTCCATACTGTACATCAACGAGCTCGCGCAGCAACTGGTTGCGATCTTTCTCCATGCCAACGCGCAGTGAAACGACAAGCTCACGATACTCTTCTGGAGAACCTAAACCATAAATGCAAGATACACTTGCGACAATAATGACATCATCACGCTCAAATAAAGCCGACGTTGCCGAGTGGCGCAGCTTATCAATTTCATCATTAATTTGTGCATCTTTTTCAATAAACGTATCGGTTTGTGGTACATATGCTTCCGGTTGATAATAATCATAATAACTAACGAAATACTCAACTGCATTGTTTGGAAAGAAATCTTTTAGCTCGCTATACAGTTGTCCTGCTAACGTTTTATTATGAGCCATAACAAGTGTCGGCTTTTTCACTTCTTTAATTACATTCGAAATTGTAAATGTTTTACCCGTTCCTGTCGCTCCAAGCAACACTTGATGTCTCTTACCGTTTTGAATTCCCTTGACAAGCTGCTCGATTGCTTTCGGCTGATCACCCTGCGGGGAGTATTCTGAGACAATTTCAAATTCACGTTCCACCAAATCCGACCTCCTCTAAAAAATCTGTATTCCCATTTTACCACGAATGCCCATAAAAAAACCAAGAAAACGAACAAATATTCGGTAAAGTTTTCGACAATATATAATGAAAAATGAAAAAAGCTGCTTTCATTATTAAGAAAGCAACTTTCTTTTCCCCTTCTCTTTCTTCGGAAAAATCACATATGAAAAAGTAATAACCGTATCAATAAAAAAAACAACTCCCCACACTTGGCTGAAACGACTTGCCGATTTATTTAAAACAATCCCGTCGTCCAACCAATTCTTCCATTCTTCCAATGGGACAAGCCCATACACAAAGAAAAAGATAATATGAACCGTAATAAATAAAATAAAATGCAACACCCACTGCCCTAGTTCTTGTTTTGTATAAGCCCATCCAGTCAATTCTGATGGCTCTTCAATATAAGGCACCGGCTCATTTCGCCATTTTGCAATACGTTTTTGTACCCATATATCTAATTTTCGCAAATCCTTTTTTCCATATAAAAGCGCATAGATTAGTATGATCATGGTGATGAGTTGAAAGTTTGAAAACTTACCTGTTTGATAGTAGTCAAGAACGCCTAGCGCGAGTATAAATAATTCGTTTAAAAGTAATACAATCCCTGCGATAAAACTTGCTTTTCGAAGCCGAAACCCATACCGCAAAATAAAAAATCCAACCGCTGATATCCAAAATACAATTTCCGCACCAATTAAAAAGTACCACCTATATTCTGTCAGTATACTCATTTTCCTCGCTCCCTTTTATCGTATATACGAAAAGCTTCATCCATATATGCGAAAAACTCCTCCTCCATTGGATACATGTTCATGTTTTGTGAGCCCTCTTTTGATTTCCGCACTTCCCATAATTTATCTAAAAAGGCTTCATCTCCATCCGCCATCGCCAAACATTTCACCATTAATTGATTCGTAGCTTCCTGCACATCATCATGGGACGGCTTCTTCCCTTCTTCCATATATCCACGTAACTGTTTCAATAATTTTATCCATTCCTGAACACTTTCATTGTCTTCACTCATATTTGGTAATTTCTCCAGAAGCTTTTTTTCTTCCTCTGAAAATACCTGTTGTTGAAATCTTTCACGTATACGCGGGGACTGCTTTGAAAGTTGAATAAGTTCAAACATGACGTTCCAATTTACTTCCCCTTCTAACTCCGTAGAATATATGACAGCTTGTAGCATTTTCTCCATTCGTTCAAATTTCTGTTGCTCCCCTTGAACAAATTTCAGCTGCCTTTCTAGCGACTCCTTTAAGCTATATAGATCTGTTACTAACATATTCATAATCTCTTTTAACGAGAAACCCATTTCCTTTAAAAATAAAATTTGCTGCAACCGAATAACATCCACTTCACTATATAACCGATGACCTCCATCTGTTTTGCCACTTGGCTTTAATAAACCGATTTGATCGTAATAACGAAGTGTTCTCACCGTAACTCCGGTCTCCTTGGTCAGTTCCTGAATCGAAATCATCCTCATCCCCCTTTCATTTTCATTGTAAAAGATGACGTAACGTAACTTTCAAGGACTTTTGTAAAAAAATAACATAGGTCAAGCGAGATGGTAAATGGGGTGGACGATGGCTGGTACATAAAATTCAACATTTCAGTAGTACTTTTAGCGGTAAATGAAATTATATTGGCGTTTGAACCGCTTTTATCGGCGCAAAATGAATTATATCGGCGTTTCGACAAAGAATATCGACGAGTCGACAAATCACGACAAGAAAACAGCACCTCCCACCTATCAAAAAGCTGGTTACATGTCTCATGCAACCAGCTTTTTTATGATACGCCCACACAGCAAATAATAAGATAATTCAACAGCAACAATGATAATGCAAACATAGCTACCACTCATATTCATCAACCCGTCTTTTCATTATGTATGTCCTCTTTTACTCGTCTAACTTTCTAAACTTCCATTTCGGCCAGTAATTCACTAAAAAATATATAAACTGCCCAATCACCAAAAGAACAAACGGCATACCAGCACTTCCAGAAACGATTAAATTGTATAGTCCCCATACCGCTAAACTTAGCGCATAAAATAGTCCTAAATATTTAAATGCTTTATCCGATTGATGTCTCTCATATTCATCTTGCATTCTCATTTTGTTTCACTCCCTTACTTTAACGTAAATATCTCTTCCACCTTCATCCCAAAATATCTCGCAATCTTCAGCGATAGCTCTAGACTTGGGTTATAATGATGATTTTCAACCGCTACAATCGTTTGCCTAGTCACTTGCAGTGCCCTTGCCATTTCTACTTGCGTAATATGATTTTCTTTTCTTAATTCTTTAATTCGATTTTTTACACCCATCGGCTCCACCTTTAAAAGTAAAGATATCTTTACATAGATTATAAATATTTTCTAAAAATAAATAAAGGGAATTTTTTCAAAACATAAAAAAGGGGCATATAACTTATGCCGCCCCTTTCTCTATATCACATAAACCAAAATATACCCAAGAATAGAAAGGCAAACGGAGCCAATCATCCCTGCTATAAATGCTTTGCTTCCTAATTTACGGAACGCTTGAAATTCTACATTTAATCCAAGCCCTGCCATCGCCATTGCAATTAGCATATAGGCAATAACGACAATGTAACTCGCCACAAGCTCTGAAACCACTCCAAGTGAATGCACCGCGCTCATCGCTAAAAATCCAAAAATGAACCATGGAATTGGAAGATCACGCCACGACCTTTTTGGCTTTCCGCTCTCGCTCTTTCCGAAACATAGGCCAATTAAAATGGCTACCGGTACAAGCATAGCAACGCGCGTTAGTTTTACAATCACTGCAATATCAACAGATGTACTTCCTCCTGGCGCGGCCGCAGCGATGACGTGTGCAATTTCATGTAGCGTCGCTCCAGAAAAGACACCATAACCGTATGGGGAGAAAGGAATCACTGGATATAATAAAGTATACACGAGTGTAAATATTGTGCCTAAAATTGCAATGATTGCCGCGCCAACTGCTATTTCATCGTCCTTCGCTTTCACTTGCGGTGCAATAGCCACGACTGCTGCCGCGCCACAAATCGCCGTACCGCACGCCGTTAAGATTCCTATTTTCTTATCTACTTGGAATATCCTCGTTAACCCATATACCACAAAGATCGTAAAGGTAATAATAATTACAGCTATCACTAACACCTTTGGCCCCGCCTTCGCAATATCAATTAAATTTAAACGCATCCCGAGCAAAATAATGCCGAAGCGAAGCAACTTCTTACTCGCAAACTTCGTACCTGCAATCGCTTCGGAAGGCAGACCCATTTTCGCTCTCCAAATCATCCCAATTAAAATAGCAATCACTAATTGCCCCATAATATTGAAAAGCGGAAAATTGGCTAAATATTTCGCAGCAATCGCAATAAATAGCGTAATCCCAATTCCTTTCGAAAAACCAAAACGCTTTCTCTTTTGTATAACAACTGTTTCTTCCACTTCGTACCACTCCAATAATCATATTGGAACATGCATGTTCTATCTATTTCCATTATAGAAAAACTTTAATAATAAGTTTAATACCAATATATAATCCCAATCATAAAAAAAACTTATGATAAAATAAAAAGAGTTTCATAATAAAAAATATAAAGGGAGGCATATCATGAATGTCGACATTTTAAAAATATTCGTTACGGTCGTAGAACAACAGCATTTTTCTCATGCTGCGGACCTGCTCAACCTTTCTCAACCAGGGGTTAGCATGCATATTCGTAATTTAGAAAATGAATTTGGCACGATACTGATTCACCGTTCTCCAAAACATGTCCAAGTCACAGAAGCTGGCAATATTTTATATACCTATGCAAAGCAGATACTCTCTCTTTATGACGAAGCAAAGCAGGAAATTAACGACCTACATAACGTTGTAACAGGGACACTCCGCATTGGTGCTAGTTTTACAATTGGCGAATACTTACTCCCTAAAATATTAGCACCCTATGCTAAGGAAAATCCTTACGTCGAAGTGCATACGTTCATTTCCAATACAGAAGAAGTGCTGCAAAGCCTTCGCTCGAATCAAATTGATATTGGTTTAGTAGAAGGACAAGTTGTATATGCCGACATAGACGTAGAACCCTTTATGCAAGATGAAATGAAGCTCATCGTTCCACCAAATCATCCATTGCTTTATATAAATGAAATAAATGAGCAGACATTACAAGATCAAGTTTGGATTTTACGAGAAAGTGGATCTGGAACACGGGCTTATAGTGAGCGCTTTATTCATCAGCATCATTTAAAGATGAAACGATTCTTTACATTTAGTAGTATTCAAAGTGTGAAAGAAGCGGTTAGTGCAGGCCTAGGCATTGCAATCCTTTCTAACTGGACAATTCGAAAAGAATTAGAAGCAAAAGAATTTTTCCATATTGCCCTCCCCAATGAGAAGCTTATTCGTCCCTTCTCGATTGTTCGCGGTAAATATTTTACTCCTTCCAAAGCTATTCAAGTCTTTCTAGACCATGTACAGTCTTTTACAAACAAACTAGTATAAGTGAACGATCATTACGATATCTACGAAGAAAAAGGAATGCTGCCTTCAAAACGCCTCTCCAATGGATATCGTAATTTTGATGAGAACGCTATCGAGAAGGTAGAGCTTATCCAAAGATTGGTTTACATTTAGACGAAACGGCACAAATGCTGTGCTGCCTAGAAATTGAGCCAAATCTTTATGAAATGCAGTAGTATTCTGACACTTTATGAAGAGAAACTGATTGAAGTAACAAGGCAAATTTCCTTATTCTCTACCATTCAAACAAATCTAAAAAGGTACGTTTCACTCCTAAAACAAGCAAAAGAAAAGGAGTGATTCTATGTTCGTTATACACGGAAGTCCCCGACCAAATAGAAATACAGAAACTCTTACACATGTGATAATAGATGGTATTTAGGTAACACAAATTTATCCCGCTATTTTAGAGCAGTCCGATTGGTGAGGGCTCATAATCAGTGGGGGATGAAGCCCCCACTGATTAAAGTTTCACTTTATTTACGTAATTACAATATCCAACCCGTTACAGATCAACGTCATGATACGAAAGGATTTCAATCAGTCAATGATGACTATCGAAGCCTCGTTGAACAAATGCTCGCACATCATACCATTATCTTCGCTACACCGCTATACTGGTATGGCATGAGCAGACATATGAAAAACTTTATTGAACGTTGGTCTCAAAGTTTTCAAGATGCCGCTCTTCCTTTCAAAGAAAAAATGAAATCGAAACAAATGTATGTTGTCATTGTTGGAGGGGATCATCCAACATGAAAAGCATTTCCACTTATTGCTCAATTCCAATACATTTTCGATTTCGTCAGTTCATCATTTACGGGCTATATAATCGGAGAGGCTCATGCACCAGGAGACATTTCTAATGATAAAGGCACAATTGTATAATCAACTATTGAAACAAAACGAACAAATGCGGAAGCTCTGCATCAGCTTCCCTATATTTCAGCAAGATATTTCATATTTCCCAAGAAATAGAGGTGGTTCAACATATTAGCTGGTTTCTTATCACTATTTCGTTTGCCTATAAAAAAAGACCTTCTATTTCGAAGGTCTTTCGCTTTATACAGCTTCTGTATCCCACTGATGATCTTGTTCTACAAATATAATCCCTAATTCATGATGTCCATCTGCATACAATGCCGTTTGCGCAAGACGAAGCTCACCTTTTGTATCAAGTACTTCCAATTTACAAAACGCTCCTGTTGTCTTCGTTTGCAAAGCAGCGTAAAATTCCTCGGCTGTTTTTGGAATCACACCATTTACTTTTGTAATCATCTCTCCTGGCTTTAACTGTAGTTCTGCACCAACAGTATTTGGAATCGTATCTAATACTACTAGTCCAGCTTCACGCGTTGCAAAATAGGCGGGGCGTGTCTCATCGGTAATTCGCTCCTGCATCGCAATTGTAAAGCGTCCAAGCATTGCAGCTCCCATCGCTACAATGGCTAATACATGCCACCAATAACTTGCAATGCCTAAAACCAGCACAATTGCAGCCAATCCAAATACACGTCTTCCTGTAAATAGCAGCGCTTCTCTCGGCTCGTAACTTCTAATTTTCCTCATAAAACCGATTAAAAATGGAACAAGAAATAAAGAGTATGTTTGTGAACCTACTGAAACAATAGGCCACCATGAAAATAGTTGTGTTACAGCGTCACCTGGAACAAGAATAAAGATTGGAACGAGCCATATACGCTTCGATTCATGTAATCCAACCTTTAAACCGCGCTTACTTCTTTTTAACATCGGTGTAGAATATCGGACTGCATTCTTCGAAATTAACCTTCCCTCGATAACGAGCATAATTCCAAGTAAAATCGCAAGTGATACAATAGTATCTTCTTCTCCTGAACCTATTTTCAGCAGAGAGATTGGTATATTCGTAGATAATAAAACAACTGCAATAGCTGCTCCAAATGTGTAGGCTGCCGATAAATATCGATACCAAGCCGTTAATCCAAATATGAGTGTCCAAATCAAAATCATCCATATACTTGCCTCTGATACAACAAGTCCAAGCCCAATTGTTATAATCGATGCAAACAACCCATATCCAATTCCAGCAAATAAAGATGTTCGCAGTTCAAACCAAAGATCATATACTTTAAAAGAAAAATCTTTTCGTTCTCTTAATATACGTAAATAGCCAACAAAAATACTACTTATTACAAATATATAGACAGCAGGATGCGAAAAAAAGCGTCCAACTGCTCGTATAATTTCAAAAGCCCACGCCTCCACGAATTCATTCACCACCATTTATATCATTCTTTCTTTTTATATTAACACAACTAAACAAGCGTTTGTTTAACACGCATAAAAAAACACAGGCATCACATTTTGCCTGTGTTTTTTCTTATTTCGCCATTAATTTTAATGCTGCTTGTAGCTGCAAGTCATTTTCACCAGAGCGAATCTTTTCAATAATTTTATTTTGAATGGCTTCAGCTGTTTTTTTATCAAGCTTTCCCGTTGCTTCTAACTGATTTGCATTTTGGAACGCTTTAACAGCTGATTCTGTTTCTTTGCTGAAATATCCATCTTCACGACCTGGCACATATCCGAGACTTTTCAACATTTGTTGCGCATGTTTTACTTGTACATCATTTGAATTATAAGAAAGTGTCTTTTCAATTTGAATCGGTGTTGCATGATAATAATCTGGTTGCTTCACCTCTACGGTTGGGGCAATCCCTTTTTTATGAATCCAATTGCCATTCGGTGTTAACCATTTAAACATCGTTAATTTAATATTACTACCATCTTTAAATGGAACAGCTTGTTGCACAGTTCCTTTGCCAAATGTCTTTTCACCAACTAAATTATATCCTTCCCCTTCTTTTAACGCACCAGCTAAAATTTCCGAAGCAGAAGCACTTCCACTATCAATTAATACCGAGATTGGATACGGTTTTCTCTCTTTTAATGAAGTATAGAATTTCTTTTTCTCACCATTGCGTTGTTCTACTTGCAACATTGGCTTTTTATCGGTCATGATTAATCCTAAAATATCTTCAACACTCTTTAAATAGCCACCTGGATTACCACGTACATCGATTATCAATCCTGTAATTTCTTTCTTTTCAAGCTCTTTTAATTGATCTTTAAATTCCTCCGCTGTTTTTTCAGAGAACGAAGTAATTTGCATATACCCAATGTTTTTGTCCATTTCCTTCTTCACGGAACTAAATACAGTAAAAATCGGAATCTTATCACGCTTAATTTCAAATTTGATTGGATCAGTGACTCCTGCACGCTTAATTTCAATTGCAACCGTCGTTCCTTTTTTACCGCGAATCTTTAACACAGCCTCTTCACGCGATAAACCTTTTACACTCTTTCCATCTACTGACAAAATTTCATCATTCGGTTTCATACCTGCTTTCTCTGCCGGTGACCCTTTAATTGGAGAAACAATGATTAATTTGTCATCTGTTTTGTTCACTTCTGCTCCAATTCCTTCTAGTTCGGGATCAAGAGCTTCGTTAAACTGTTTTGCCGTCTTTTGGTCCATATACGTGGAATAAGGATCTTTCAGAGTAGATAACATTCCTTGTATCGCGCCCTCCACAAGCTTGTCATCTTTCACGTCTTCCACATAACTCGACTGAATCAATGCATACGCTTCACTCATTTTTGCTAAGTTCTCTTGTGTAGTGCCAGCACGATCGTTTGTTATTGTTCGTGCAACATATGATGGGTTAATACCAAACAGATACATACCCGCAAACATTCCACCAGCACCGATTAAAAATGTAACAATCATTCCAATAATCGCAACTCTACGTTTCAATGCGGAATTCCCCTTTCCAAAACACACAGGTGGTGTAGCAAAAGGCATCACACATTGTGTGATGCCTTTTATCTATTTCTACTATATGATAAGCTTGTACGAATTATGTTTGCAACTTTTTATACTTTTAAGAAGCGACGAATTGACATGACACTTCCCCACATACCGATTAAGGCACCAATTAACACTAACAAGCCTGCTAATTGGAATACGAATGGGTTATATGGTAATAGTTCAAAAATTGTTCCGCCTAGTTTCTCATTAAACATACCTTGTAAAGAGTTGTAAGAAGATAAAATGACGATAATTGGGATAATGGAACCCAAAATACCTAAGAATAAACCTTCTAACAAGAACGGCCAACGAATAAACCAGTTTGTAGCACCTACAAGTTTCATAATTTCAATTTCCGTGCTTCTTGCATAAATTGTAATTTTAATTGTGTTAGAGATTAAGAACATAGCTGTGAATAAAAGACCAGCAATTAACACGATTCCGATGTTACGGCCTGTTTTTACAGTATCAAATAATTTTTCAACTTGTCCTTTTCCGTACTGAACATTACTTACAAACTGCATTTTTTCAATCTTCTTCGCGATTGTCGCTGTATCTGTTGGTTCTTTTGCTTTTACAACGAATACATTTTTAAGTGGATTATCTTGTTCAAATAACTCAAACGTTTTTCCACTATCACCTAAGCTTTTAATTAAACGTTTTAACTCTTCTTCTTTAGAAGAATACTTAATAGAGTCGACTTTTGCAATCTTACTTATATCATCTTCTAATTTCTTTTGATCAGCTTCTTTTGCTGCTGGATCAATGTGTACACGAATTTCTACATCTTGCTCTACTTTCGTTGCAAAATGGTTCATATTCATAATCGCTGTTAAAAAGACACCTACAAGTAATAATGTAACTGTTACTGCACTTACAGAAGCAAACGTCATCCATCCGTTACGGGATAGATTTTTTACACCTTCTCGTAAATGTCGACTAAGGGTTTTAGCCTTCATATCCGTATCCTCCCTCAATCTCATCTCGAACAATTTTTCCGTCTTCAATCGCAATTACGCGATGGCGAATTGTATTTACGATATCTGCATTATGCGTTGCCATGATAATTGTTGTACCACGCTCATTAATGCGTTTAAAAATATTCATAATATCAAGCGCTGTATCAATATCCAAGTTACCTGTTGGTTCGTCGGCAATTACAACCTTTGGTCTATTTACAATCGCTCTTGCAATTGCCACACGTTGCTGCTCTCCACCAGAAAGCTCACTTGGAAGTGCACTTGCGCGATCTTCAAGGCCTACAAGAGTTAATACTTCTTTTACTCGCTCACGGATTGCCTCAGGTTCTTCTTCAATTACTTCTAAGGCAAACGCAACATTCTCATATACCGTTAATTTAGGTAATAATTTAAAGTCTTGGAAGATAATACCTAATTGGCGGCGAAAGTATGGAACATCTCTTTCTGCTAAATTTTCAATTACAAGACCATTTACATTAATAGATCCTGTTGATGGTTTTTCTTCACGATACATCATTTTAATAAATGTTGATTTCCCCGCTCCACTCGGTCCAACTACATATACGAATTCACCCTGCTTAATGGTAACCGTAATCCCAGAAATGGCTTTCATACCATTCGGATACTCCTTATAAACATTCGTCATTTTTATCATTATTTATCACCCAATACTTAATGATTTTTTTCGAAACACTCTTTTTATCTATTTAAAACTTAGAGTAATAGCTCTTACTCCACAATTCTTATGACATCAAAACCTATACAAAATAACAGTGATAAAGCTTTATTCCTTATCACTATCATTACCTTATGTATGTCTTTCATCAAAATTCTACAAATTACATTGTAACATCAATCGGTTTCCAATTCAGATACAATTTTGTTACAGTTATGTTACAGGAGCGAAGAATTGCACTACCTTCAAATGCATAACAAAAAACCCGAGCAAACTCTCGTTTCATACATAAAAAAATAATCTGATGAAAGTTTAAGTCTGCTCGGTTTCTCAATTGTCTCCTCAGTAACTCATTTCTTATTTATGCTCTGCCAACCATTCCGCTACTTTTTTTGCATCTTCACCTTGAATCAATCCCGGTGACATTGATCCGCGGCCCTTTTTAATAATATCTTCAATATCAGCGGCATCATATTTATCGCCTACTTTTCTTAAATCAGGTCCAGTTGCTCCAGATAAATCCTTCGCATGACAACCTGCACAACTCTTTTGGAAAATTTGTTCTGCAGTATCAGTGCTTGCAGATTGATTAGAAGATTTCTCTTCCTCCTTCTTTCCGCATGCCCCTAGGGCAAAAACCAATGATGTTCCTAAGACAACAGCCAACAGTTTTTTTTTCAACTCTATCGCTCCCATTATTCATATTTATTTATCTTTCATATGCACTTATGCACTCATCTGTCATTATAATCATAATCCAAATGAAGAAAAACGAATCTACATAGAATAATTTTAACAATTCCTATAGATATAGCGCTTCTGCCAATTGTTTCAATTCTGTGAACATCTCTACAACTTTATAAAGAAGTTTTTTCAAACAAAAAGCAATCCAAAATCTTGGATGCATTTTCTTCATTTGTATCCTAATTCTTATATTTTCTGCTTTTTACAAAACAATATGTAACCTTGTATGCTAAAAGCAACTCCAGCAAAAAAGAAGTTGCTACTCAACTTCTCCTCCTTTTTCCTACCTATACAGACACAGCCTCTTGTTATCCTCTATTTTCTCTCCGATGTGGGGTATCCAAAAAGACAGTGAAACTTGAGTTTTTGGAGCCCTTTTTTAATTCTCTATCAAAAAACATACATAAGCATCACGCAGTACCTCATGCTAATATTAAAAAATAATCCACCGTTTACATGCCGCATCTTCTAATCAACAATTGAAAGGCTCACATAAGAAAAAACAGTGCAAGAGCACATTTTTCCGTGCGAAATCGGAGTTTTGTATGCTAGCCACTACTGCACTTCATTTTCCTCCACTATAAAAAATAGTAGTTCAGACCATAGTGTGGTGATCTGCGCTACTATTTTTAGTATGCTTTTTAGGAAATACGAGAACGTAAATATGCATCAATAAATGGGTCGATTTCTCCATCCATAACCGCTTGTACGTTACCAACCTCTGTATTTGTACGATGATCTTTAACAAGAGAATATGGGTGAAATACGTAAGAACGAATTTGGCTACCCCAGCCAATTTCCTTTTGTTCCCCACGGATTTCATCTAATTCCGCTTGTTGCTCTTCTAATTTCTTTTGGTACAATTTTGCTTTTAACATTTTCATCGCATGCTCACGGTTTTTAATTTGTGAACGTTCCGATTGACAAGTTACAATCGTATTTGTCGGTATATGTGTAATACGAACTGCTGAATCTGTCGTATTAACGTGCTGTCCACCAGCACCACTTGCACGGTACGTATCCACCTTTAAATCTTCTGTACGTACTTCAATTTCAACTTCATCATTAAATTCAGGTACAACTTCACAAGATACAAATGATGTATGGCGACGACCTGAAGAATCAAATGGTGAAATACGAACAAGACGATGTACACCTTTTTCAGCTTTTAAATAACCGTATGCATTATGACCTTTAATTAACAGCGTCACACTCTTAATACCAGCTTCATCACCTGGTAAGTAATCTACTGTTTCCACTTTAAATCCGCGCTTTTCAGCCCATCTTGTATACATGCGCAATAACATCGATCCCCAGTCTTGTGACTCTGTTCCACCTGCACCTGGGTGCAATTCTAAAATGGCATTATTTTTATCATAAGGATCACTTAATAACAATTGCAATTCGTATTCATTCATTTCTTGTATTAAAGATTTCACTTCAGATTCCAATTCCTCATGTAAATCTTTATCGTACTCTTCTTTTAACAGTTCATGTGTTACTTCTAAATTTTCAAATGTTTCATCTAGCTGACGGAACTTCCCAACCATATCTTTTAATGCATTTGCTTCATTAATAACAGTTTGAGCACCTTGTTGGTCATCCCAAAAGCCAGCTTCCATCATCGTTTCTTCTAATTCTGCAATGCGCTTTTCTTTTGCAGGAAGGTCAAAGAGACCCCCTAAAAGCCGCTAATCTCTTAGCCATTTTCTCTAATTCCTGTCTAATTTCAACTAATTCCATTTCCTTCACCTCTATGCAATTACTGTTACGCTTGATAAAAAAACAAGGGAAACTCTCCCCGCCTTTTCCAGAGAGAGTTTCGCTCTTTTTATTATATGGATATTTCTAAAAACTTTCCATTTTCTTCGCAGAAATGCTTGCTTCAGGATACAAGTTGCTTTTCTTTAATTCAGCTCTGGTGGTCAGAACAGTCGATCATTTCACTGCTTTCTTACGAGTTCCAATGGCCTCTTTTGTTCTGAACGAGCCGCCTCCGCTTTTTTTGATCCAGCTCCGGCCGCTAGAATGCTCGGTGGCTTCACTCCTTCCTCCGAGGCAAAGTGCGCCTCTTTGTCAGGAGTTCCATCCCCCTCCCATTCTGAACGAGCCGCCTCCGCTTTTCTTATTTCCCAACACCGCAGCAGTTTTTATATTTTTTACCGCTACCACATGGACATAAGTCGTTACGTCTAACTTGTTCACCTTTAACAACTGGTTTTTTCTTTGCTTCTTCACCGCTATCTACTGGATGAATTGCTTCTCCTTGTGCCACTTCTTGGCGCTCTAAATTTTGTTCGATTTCCGCTTTCATAATGTAACGAGAGATTTCTTCTTCAATGGAAGCGATCATCGCTTCAAACATCGCAAAGCCTTCCATTTGATATTCACGAAGTGGGTCAATTTGACCGTAAGCACGTAAATGAATCCCTTCACGAAGTTGATCCATCGCATCAATATGATCCATCCACTTCGTATCTACAACACGGAACACAACAACTTTTTCAAATTCACGCATTTGTTCTTCTGGCAGAAGTTTTTCTTTTGCATCATAGCGCTCTAATACTTTTGCCATAATTGGTTCGCTCATCTCTTCTGGGGCAAGACGACGTAATTCTTCTTCTTTAATGTCGCCTTCTTCAAGAAGAGTTGTATTTAAGTAGTCAATAAGACCTTTTATGTTCCAATCTTCTTCCACTTCTTCTTGTGTATGAAGCGCAATTGCACGGTCTACCGTAGACTTCATCATCCCTTCGATGATGCTTCTTAAGTTTTCAGATTCCATTACTTCTTGACGTTGTTTATAAATTACTTCACGTTGTTGACGAAGTACATCATCATATTGTAGAAGCTGCTTACGTGCATCATAGTTGTTTCCTTCTACACGTTTTTGAGCTGATTCTACCGCACGAGAAACCATCTTACTTTCGATTGGTTGTGAATCATCCATTCCGAGGCGATCCATCATCGTTTTCATATTATCAGAACCGAAGCGGCGCATAAGTTCATCTTCCATAGATAAGTAGAACTGCGTCACACCAGGGTCTCCTTGACGTCCAGCACGACCGCGTAACTGGTTGTCAATGCGGCGGCTCTCATGGCGTTCTGTCCCGATAACGGCTAAACCGCCAACTTCTTTTACTCCTTCACCTAGCTTAATATCTGTACCCCGTCCAGCCATATTGGTCGCGATTGTTACAGCGCCTTTCACACCAGCTTCTGCAATAATATCGGCTTCACGCGCATGGTTTTTCGCATTTAAGATGTTATGACGTACACCTTTTCTTGTTAACATTTTTGAGATAAGCTCTGACGTTTCAATTGCTACAGTACCAACAAGGACTGGTTGACCATTTTTATGACGTTTCACAATATCTTGAACAACCGCATTGAATTTGCCTTCCATCGTTTTAAAAATTAAATCGGCACGGTCATCACGAATAACAGGTCTATTCGTTGGAATAACAATAACATTCATATTATAAATGTTGCGGAACTCTTCTTCTTCTGTCTTCGCTGTACCAGTCATACCTGATAACTTTTTATACATACGGAAGTAGTTTTGGAATGTAATTGTGGCAAGCGTCATACTTTCATTTTGAATTTCTACGCCTTCTTTTGCTTCAATTGCTTGGTGTAACCCTTCACTGTAGCGGCGTCCTTTCATAAGACGACCAGTGAATTGGTCTACGATAACAATTTCGCCCTCTTGTACCACATAATCCGTATCACGGTGCATAACAACGTGTGCACGAAGAGCTTGATTAATATGATGAAGAAGTGCTACATGTTTTAAATCAAATAAATTTTCGATATGGAATGCTTTTTCCGCTTTTGTAATTCCATCTTCTGTTAACATCACATTTTTTGTTTTTACATCAAATGTATAATCTTTTTCATTTTCTAATGTACGAACAAATGCATTCGCAAACATATATAATTCTGTTGATTTTTGTGCTTGTCCAGAAATAATAAGCGGCGTACGCGCTTCATCTATTAAGATAGAATCGACTTCATCAATAATCGCAAAATGAAGCGGACGTTGCACGCGCTGCTCTTTATATAGCACCATGTTATCACGTAAATAGTCAAAACCAAGTTCATTGTTTGTACTATATGTGATATCAGCAGCATACGCAGCTTGTTTCTCTTCCCGCGACATACTATTTAAATTAATTCCCACTGTTAGACCAAGAAATTCATGAAGTTTTCCCATTTCACTTGCGTCACGCTGTGCTAAATATTCATTGACTGTCACAACATGAACGCCTTTACCTGCTAAAGCATTTAAATATACGGGTAAGGTAGACGTCAACGTTTTCCCTTCACCAGTTTTCATTTCTGCTATATTCCCTTCATGTAAAGCAATACCACCCATTAACTGAACTGGGTATGGGCGCATACCCAGAACGCGGTGTGCCGCTTCTCGCACAACAGCGAAAGCTTCTGGTAATAAATCATCTACTGTCTCACCTTTTGCCAGACGTTCTTTAAACTCAGCTGTTTTTCCCTTTAATTGTTCATCAGTTAATGGCTTTATAGTCGGTTCAAGTGACTCGATTTGATCTACCATTTTCTGCATACGTTTAATTTGGCGTTGATTTGCATCAAATACCTTTTTTAAAATACCGATCATAGGAAATACGCTCCTCTTTTATTAAAATAACACCTCTGATTGTCTGCTCTCTATATTTCATCAATCAGTCGTGATAAAAAGCAATTTATGTTCTGCCAATTTCTCTCCTAATTTAAAAAACCAAAATGTATAAACCTAATGATAATTGTAACACTTGTTTTATAGCTATGACAACAATCGTCCAAATGTATCCTTTATATAAAATAACTCGATTTTTTATACTATGACAAAAAACGATAATAATACAGGAACAACTGAACAAAAATTCTATAAATCAGTGCTTCCTACAAAATAATAGGCACATTCTATTTCATACAATTCAAAAAAAAAGCGTAGCCTTTGACAGCTACGCTTTTGAATCGTTATTTTGCTTCAATTAATCCATATTTTCCATCTTTGCGGCCATATACGATATTTGTTTCGTTTGTATCTGCATTTGTGAAGACGAAGAAGTTATGACCTAACATATCCATTTGTAAAATCGCCTCTTCAACGTCCATTGGTTTTAAGTCAAATCGTTTTGTACGTACAAGTTCTAATTCATCTTCCTGTACTTCTTCTTGACCTAACTGATCCGGAAGAATAAAGGCAGTTTTAGCAGAACCTTTTTCACGTAACTTACGATTTACTTTTGTTTTATGCTTACGAATTTGACGCTCAATTTTATCAACTACTAAGTCAATTGCAGCGTACATATCGCTATGAGTTTCTTCGGCGCGAAGTAATAAGTCTGTAAATGGAATTGTTACTTCGACTCTTTGCTTGTCAGAGTATACTTTTAAGTTGACCTTCACTTCTGGGAATGTATCAAAATAGCGCTCTATTTTGCTCAGCTTCTTTTCTACATATTCCTTTAATGCTGGAGTTACTTCGATATTTTCACCACGAATGTTGAATTTCATAGATGAATTCCTCCTTTCAAGCCTATGTATATTATTTCGACACCGGCTTAAAAAACCCTTTTCACTTTTTTAAAAAAGTTGTTGAAATTGCAATTTTTATCGTTTTTTGTTGAAAAGATGCATCGTTTCTATTTTCATTTTACCCTATTAACACTATACATAACGAATATAAGTATGGACAATTCGTTACAGAAAAGAAACAACTTTTTGACAATACTTTCTACATAAGGAAAAATCCAATCGATAGCGGTTCTATCTAACAGAATCCATATAACATAAAAAACCCTTGTCACAGCAAGGGTTTCCAATTATATAAACGTTGCCACAATCGCAGCTCTATGTTCTTAAAATCCTTTACAACTTCACAACATTCACCGCTTGCGGTCCACGTGCTCCATCTACAATATCAAATTCCACATTTTGTCCTTCTTCTAATGTTTTATACCCCTCTTGCTGAATTGCAGAAAAATGGACAAAAATATCATCGCCATCTTCGCGTTCAATAAATCCAAATCCTTTTTCTGCATTGAACCATTTTACTCTTCCTTGCATGCTTGTTCCATTCCCTTCACTCTAAAAATCAGGACATTTGTCCTATAGTTTGACTATAACGAATGACAACCTGTCAAGTCAAAGAAGACTTGTCGCCTTTTTATTGTATCTTTCGACATCTACTATCCTCGGCAAAGCGTCAAACTGGATACACTTTGTGCACCTGCATGATATAGTAATTCACCGACTTGCCTCACCGTAATACCTGTCGTATATACGTCATCTATAATTACAAGATGTTGCCCTGTCAAACACTCTTCTTCTTGAAAGTAAAAAGGATTGGCAGCAGCTATCCTCTCTATTCTCCCCTTTTTGCTCTGTTTCTCTGTCTCTTTTCTAGTTAAAGATGTTGGTAAAATAGGAATTGGCAAGCAGGCTGCTAATCGTTCAGCCTGATTAAAGCCCCGCTCATACTCTCGTTCTTTACTAAGGGGCACAGGAATAAGGAATTGTGCATTTGAAAAGTATTTTTGAAATGTCGATACAAAGCCAATTTGAAAAACCTTCACAAGCTCTGCATCACCTCGAAACTTAAACCGTGCTAATATCTCTTTCATTCCATCATTATACACATATGTAGAACGATTCTTTATGAAAGGAAAGCAATTTTCCTCTTTCCATTTCATACAATCTCTACAAATTTCCCCGTACCTATATGCCGGATCAAGAGAAGATAACGGACGACCACAGCCATGACAAAATTCTCCTGTTATATAGGAAAGTTTTCGTTCACATAGATTGCATATGTATCTATCGTGAGACCGAATAAAAAAAGAATACCAACTCGCTTCTTCGGCAATATAATCGTCACAAAGTAAACAGTGCATCAATCTATCAACCCTTCTTGTTTAGCCCTTTTATTCATAAATTGAATATGCTTTTTCGCAGCAGTCATTGCTTTCGTTTTTCCATAATGAAAATAAATGACTTCCCCCTTTGGATTGTGAGAACTTCTACCAACGCGGCCCGCTATCTGAACCAGTGCACTTTCAGAAAAAATATCCTCTTCTGCTCCTAGCACAGCTACTTGTAAATTCGTGACCGTTACCCCTCTCTCCAATATAGTTGTAGTTATGAGTAGTGGTATATCCCCTTTACGAAATGCCTCTACTTTCTCTTTTCTCATTGGATCTTCTGCATGAACACCAGCAATTTTATGATGTAATCTTTGTAACACAGCCGTTACTTCCTCTACATAACAAATATGAGGAACAAATAAAAAGATAGGATAATGTTTTTGTAGATATATAAGAAGCCAGTCCAATAGAACTTGAGGAATTTGTTTACGTCGAAGTAGTTTTCTCCAATTTCCACACCATTTTAATTTAGGAACCGGTAATGGATGGCGATGATAACGTCCTGATATAATAACACCTTTTTGTTTACCATTTTGCACACTCTGTTTCCATTTCTCTTCTGGAGTTGCTGTTAAATAAATATAGGAAGCATCCTCCTTCGCCGCTTTTCTTACGGCCTCATGTAACATATGATCCATCGCATACGGAAAAGCATCAATTTCATCTATAATCATGACATCAAACGCCCTATAATAGCGAAGCAACTGATGAGTTGTAGTTACGATAAGCATCGCTTCTTTTTCATATTCTTTACTGCCTCCGTATAATGTCGCAAATGGTATATCTGGAAACACTTCTTGTAGTCGTGGAGCTAATTCTAATACAACATCTTTTCGAGGCGTCGCTATACAAACTCGCTTACCGTTTTTAAGCGCTTCATCTATGCCAGAAAACAACATCTCCGTTTTTCCAGCACCACATACCGCCCAAATAAAAAAGGACTCTTTCTGTTTAATTGCTTCTACTACCCCTTTTGCAGCCCTATTTTGCCCCGGTGACAATACTCCTTTCCACTGCAAGGCATGAGGAAAACATTCTTGTTTCCCTTCGCAAACACTTCGAACAAGCATCGTACATTCGCTTACTCGTCCCATCATAATACACTTCCGGCAATACGCACATACTTGATTACACCTTTTGCATAAAAATGATGCAAATAGACGTTTCTCTTGATTCCCGCAACGTTGGCATATATAATTGGAACTTTTTCGAACAATCCCTTTTTCTAATACAATCTCCCCTCTACTTATGAAATCGTGCAACTGTTCTTTTGACCATGAAAGTTCATGCAATAACATTTGTCTTCCTTTTTGTATCATTAGACATCCCCCCTTCTCTACTTTACTTCCTTGTCGTAACACTGTAAAAAATCAAAAAAGCCGATAACCTACTTATAAAATAGTAAGCTATCGACTTTATACACATGTTTTATATGTTACAAATCTTAGAATCTACCATAACCTAAGAAATGTTTTTGATTGTAACTGCTGCTTAAGCTAGAGTATGCAATACCTTTATCACCAGCATGAATCATTTGTCCATTACCAACATAAATACCAATGTGAGATGGACCTGCTTTGTAAGTACCTTGGAAGAATACTAAATCTCCTGGTTGTGGACTGCTTACTTTAGAAACAGAGTTCCAGTAACCAGCAACATCTTGACGACCTACTCCATAAACATAAGAGATGAAACCACTGCAGTCAAAACCACCGTTTGATGGAGATGCACTTCCCCAAACGTATGGCATACCTAAATATTGCTGTGCTTTACCAATTACACCAGGAGCTGGAGCTGGGTTTTGCGCAGGAGTTGGAGCTGATTTTTTCGGTTCTTTTTTAGGCTGTTCTTGCGGAGCTGCTTGTTGTGTTTGAGCCTCTGCTACTTGTTTTTGAGCAGCCGCTTCTTGTGCAGCCTTTTCTTTTTCTTGTTCTTCTTTTTCAGCTAATTGTTGTAAATATAACGCTTGCTTTTCAAGCTCTTTTAATTGACCTTCTGTACTTGTCATATTTTTTACAACAGTGTCCATTTTAGCACTTAATTCATTTACCGCTTCTTGTTTTTTTGCTTTTTCAGCATCAAGCTCTTTCTTTGCTGCTTCAATTTTTGATTGTGCTTCTTTCAGCTCTTTTTGCTTTTGCTTAACTGTTTCAACGTCTCTTTTCACAGCTTCTTGATCGCTTTGTTGCGTTTTCATAATATCTTCATCAGATTCAAAAATTTTAGAAACTGAAGTTAAACGATCTACTAAATCAGCAATGTTCTTAGAGTTCACAACAACCTCTGCTACAACGTTCGTATTTGGTTGTTCTTGAAGTGCTACTAAACGTTTTCTCAGCAATTCTTCACGTTTAGAAATCTTTGTTTGTAACTCAGCAATATGCTTACTTTTCTCCTCAATTAATTGCTCTGTTTCAGCAACTTTTTTTGTTGTTTCATCAAGCTTCGCTGTATTCTCTTGAACAGACTTATCTAAGTTTTGAATCGTTTTATTTAAGTCATTCATTTGCTTTTGAAGCTCATCACGTTCTTGTTGTTGTTTATGTAAAGTATCATTTTGTGCATTAATTTGTGTTTTTACGTCATCAATCTTTTCTGCGAATACATTTGGTGCTACCACTGAAAACATCATTCCTGCAGCCAATGCGCAAGATGCCATCTTTAGCTTTTTCATTTTGTTTTTACACCGCTTTCTTTTCCGAATATAATCTATTAAAACTTATACCATAATTCGGCAGTTTTTTTGTCAATGTTACGTTTTTGTAAAATAAATGTAATATTCTTTCGAAAATCCAAGCACAAACCAGCTCTAATTCTATATGTATTTGTAGAATCTTAAGAAAAAACATCGTTTTTTTATATAATTGTCATCTATTTGTTACAGAAAAAACGTAGGATCGCCCTACGTTTTTTCCAGTATACAAAGCATTACTTAACTTACTTTTATTTCACCCATTTTTCAGCCCAATTTTGAACCTCGTTCATAACACTCTCCAGTGCTTTTCCTTTATCAGTTAGTCCGTATTCAATTCGGACAGGTACTTCTGGATACACATTACGAACAACAATGCCTTCGCTTTCTAATTCCTTTAGACGCTCTGACAACATACGATCGCTCATATTCGGGATAATATCAGCGATTTCTCTAAAACGCTTCGGCTCTTCTAATAAAGATTTAATAATTAACCCCGTCCACTTCTTACTAAGCAGTGTGAAGGCCGACTCGAACTTTGGACATAAGCAAGAATTATGCTCCATATGTTTCACCTCTCTTTTATTGTAATATAGTTTCTTATAAAAAGTAAGCAATAAAACTTTCTTCATTTTAAATTATGTACATTTTATCATTCCTAAATATTTACTTGTCAAATAAAGCGGGAATTTAATCCGCATTTTTCCCTCACCACTGCTAACTAGTCTTCTCAAATTGAGGACCTACGAACAATAAAACTTCCATTTCCAAAATAGAAATAAATGGTAGGATGAACGGACATACCAATCCGTAAAAAAACTCTCTTCAAAAAAGAGAGCTTTTACATTTTTTATTTTGTATACCAACCTAAGCCAATCGAGCCTTCTCCTAAATGCGTACCAATAACAGCTCCAAAATAGCTAGTTCGAATTGTAACATGTGGATATTTCTCTTGCAATTCTTGCTTCCATGCCTCTGCTTCCTCTTCACGATTTGCATGAATAATAACAGCTTCCATTGGCAGCCCTTTACTCGCCTGCTCATCAAAGATTTCAACAATGCGCTTTAATGCTTTTTTGCGCGTACGAATTTTTTCAAAAGGAATAATAACTTTATCTCTAAAATATAATATCGGCTTCACTTGAAGTAAGCTTCCAATAAACGCTTGCGCACTATTCAAACGACCGCCTCGTTGTAAATGATGTAGATCATCCACAACAAAATATGCATCAATCGTCTTTTTCATCTCATCAAATCGCTTTAAAATCTCTTCAGGTGTCTTGCCTTCACGCGCCATTTTTGCCCCTTCACGAACATAAAACCCTTGCACTTCACAACTGATTTCAGAATCATATGCGTACACATCAATACCCTCGACCATCTGTCCAGCTGTTGTCGCTGTTTGATATGTCCCACTAATCCCACTTGAAAGATGGATACTAATAACAGCATCATATTCTTTTGCTAATTCTTCAAACAGCTCGACAAACTTTCCGATTACCGGCTGAGAAGTCTTTGGCAATTCTTCTTGTTCACGTACTTTCACATAAAAATCATCAGCTGTTATCTCTTCTTCCTCTTGATAAGATGTTGTTCCGAAAACAACATTTAATGGAATCATGTGTATATTGAGTTCTTCACGAATATGCTTTGGTATATATGCTGTACTATCAGTAACAATAGCTGTTCTCATTTTCGTACCTACCTTATAAAAATTTTTTATTCCGCTATTTTAGGGCAGTAAGACTCCCACCTCAAGGTTCAAAGAGTAACAAAGAAGATAGGTGGGAGTAGGAATGCCCGTAACAGCCCGATTGGTGAGGGCTCATAATCAGTGATGGATGAAGAACCCCCCACTGATTAAAGTTTCACTTTATTTCTAATTTTACACGAAAACTAGAAAAGGTGCATTAATGTATGAAAATGCTGGTTAAAAATTATAATAAAAGCATCAACAAATTACAATAAAAACATTAAATCTCCGCCTAAATTTACGATATATTTTTAAAAAATGTTTGAATCTAAAAACGCTCCCTTTTACAATGTAAATACTAGTGATTCCGAAAGATAGGGGCGTATATCATTGTTATTACAATATTTAACAATCAAAGGCTACGGTGAGCACGAAATTGTCATTCAAAAATCAAGATTTATCTGTTATATTAGCCGAGCCAAAACTGAAGAAGAGGCGCAAGCATTTATCCAAAAAATAAAAAAACAACATTGGAATGCGACGCATAACTGTTCTGCTTATTTAATCGGCGAACAAGATCAAATTCAAAAAGCAAATGATGATGGCGAACCGAGCGGTACAGCTGGCGTTCCAATGCTAGAAGTACTTAAAAAACGCGGTTTGAAAGATACCGTCGTTGTCGTTACACGTTACTTTGGTGGTATTAAACTAGGGGCAGGCGGTCTCATTCGCGCATACGGAAAATGTACAAGTGAAGGGATTAACCATGTAGGTATAGTCGAACGAAAACTAATGCGTGTGATGAAAACAGAGATTGACTATACATTACTCGGAAAAGTTGAGAATGAATTGCGCCACTCTGAGTATGCCATCAAAGATATACAGTACTTAGAGAACGTAACGTTTGCTACGTATGTAGAAGAAGATCAGAAACAAAACTTTACCGATTGGATGATTGAACTAACAAATGGGCAATGTACAATTAAAGAAGACGATATGCTATACCTCGAACAAGATGTCCCACAATAAATCTTGTTCTGAGTGACAAATATAAAAGACTATTCTAACTTCCATTATGGAAATAGAATAGCTAAGATTATAACCTTACATTAAAAGGAGATTATATATGGAAGATCGTTATCATCATCTCCAAAAAAGAAGAGTAAAAAAGAAACGTAGACGTAAATTGGTTCTCTTTCTTATTTTTGCATGCCTATTTGGCAGTGTAGGGCTATACTTTCTTAATTCTTACTCTTCACTTATGGAAATGTATAATGGCTTTACACGCGATAAATCCAAGTTACGTGCAGAAGATGTAGAAATCACAAAAACTCCGTTTACCGTTCTTATTATGGGGATTGAAGATTATGCAACAGATGGGCAAAACGGTCGAACGGATTCCCTTATGTTTGCAACCGTGGATCCGAAATCTAAAAAGGTCTCCCTCATGAGCATTCCACGTGACTCACGGGTAACGATTGCAGGAAAGAATAGAAAAGACAAAATCAATGCCGCACATGCTTATGGCGGAGAAAGTATGGCAATAGACACTGTTGAAAACTTTTTAGAAGTTCCTGTTGATCACTATGTAAAAATTGACTTTAAAGGATTTAAAGGAATTGTCGATGCAGTGGGAGGCGTTACTGTCGATGTCCCATTTGATTTTTGGGAACGTTCCGATACGAACTATGATAAAAAAATCCACTTTAAACAAGGAAAGCACGATTTAAATGGGGAGGAAGCTCTTGCTTATGTTCGCATGCGAAAGCAGGATCCAAATGGAGATTACGGCCGTGCCGCAAGACAGCGTCAAGTACTTGCTGCTGTTATACACAAATTGAACTCTGCATCAACCGTATTTAAAATTAAAGATTTAGCAGATGTCGTTGGAAAATATATAAAAACTGATATACCGATCTTTGATGGGCTTGCTGTTTACAAGAAATTTTCTGATTTCGATCCTTCTCATATCGAAACGTTAAAACTAGAAGGAGAAGACAAAAAAATAGATGGAATCTATTACTTCATTCCAGATGAAATAAGCATGCAAGTTATTCGTAATTCGATTAAGAAAAATATCGGAAAAGCTGATGAACAAACAGAATCAACAACCGATACAAACGAAGGAACAGCAGAGCAAAATAAAGATGCAAACAAAAATACATCTTCACAATCAGGTGCAAATAATGAGGAGAAACCTGCTGCAAACAAAAAAGTACCAGAGTCACCACCCTCTACAAATGCGCATGCAGAGTGGATTATGCGAAATCATCAATAAAAAAGAGCCGATGCTATAAAATGTACCCTATAGGATAGACACTTAAAAAAAGGTCTATTCTATAGGGTATTTCTTGTATAATGAGAGAAAAATGAGAATCGGAGACATTTCAAAATGACGAAAAAACTATTTACAGAAAAAGAAATTGAAATACTATCAAAAAATCGATACGTAAAATCGGTCAGCCCAAAAGGAATTACTTATACCGACGAATTCAAGCGTATTTTCATTAAAGAAAACGAAAAAGGAAAACCCCCTCGCATTATTTTTGAAGAATGTGGATTTGATGTAGAAATCATTGGCATACAACGTGTTATATCATCAGGAAATCGGTGGCGTACTTCCTATAAGAAAGATGGTGTATTTGGTCTAAGAGATACGCGTAAAGAAAACTCAGGAAGAAAGCTAGAGAGAGAACTTACATTAGAAGAGAAATATGCGCGTTTGGAAGCGGAACGAAACCTATTAAAAGCTGAAAATGAATTGTTAAAAAAGATAAAACTTATGGAAGGGAGGATGAGAAAGAACTAACGTTACGACCTAACCAAAAATATATGTTAATTCGTTCTATTATTGAAACATACAACCTCAAAACATGGATATGCAGAACAAAAAATATCCGTTTTCTGGACCCCTTTTCTATAATTCTTAGTACATACTAAAAGGAATCTTATTTCCAAAACAGAATAGTTATATTTTAAAATTACTTTTGTATTTTTTAGAGGAGGTGAATTAATGTTAAAATTTATTTGGGCAATTGCATTCGCTCTAATTATATTCTTTTTAGTGCGCGGTACGTTTATACCATATATAGCTTCTAATGAAAATATTGTAGCTTTGTTTGTAATTTTCACAGTAGTTATTATTAATTCATGGATTATTGACTTAATAAATCGTTTATATAAAAAGAAAACCGAACTAGATAAATAGTCTAGTTCGGTTCTCTTTTTTATCTTGTATATTTCATAACTTTTGTATCAGTGTATACTTTCTTACCATTTTTAATTGTATCCGTTACTGTTTTTACATAATGGTTAACAGCATCGATATCTCTGTATGCTTCAGTATGATAATACGTAACAGAAGGTTGATTAAAATACATTAATCCGCTTGCGACTACTTGTGCTGTAACCTGTACTGGTTTCCAAGGAATATAAGAAGATAATCCATTTACTAAAATAAGTCCTACATTATAACTGTCTTTATTAATTCTATTGCTTGAATCTTTACTACTAGCATGTTTCCAATTGAAACTACCATCAGCAATAATTACTCCCTGCGTATTACTTGTACGAGTTTCAGTGCCTGAAACCTCTCTATTAATAACGTTTTCATTTTCATCAAATTTTACTGTTTCGCTGTATAATACTTCAAAGTCTGCATTTGAAGTATCCAAAGGTGATGTTACACCTGCAAATTTTGCGGATGAATTAGCAGCTTCAGGTGCTGTAGGCGAATCTGCATATGCATTACCTGCACCCCATCCAGTACTAGCTAACATTCCACCAACTAGTAACATTGGGATTGTTTTTTTCTTTAATAAATTTTTATAACCCATAATAACATCTCCATTCTTTTGAAAATTTATGCTAATTTACCGGTATTTACTAGCACACCCCTGATAATAGACTATAAAATCCAAAAAATAAACAATATTCAGATTAAAGTTTTCACAAAACAATTCGACAAACCTTCTTAAAACCATGTCATTACTGGATTAAGAATGATTTTTATATAAATAATCCTATCTTTACAATCTAACAATTTACCGATAAATTTACGTCAATTGATAAAAAATATTTTAAAAATTCCGAATTGTATTTATAAAGTTATTTTTTACAACTTATTACAATTAAACTTTGTTATGATTGATTTTATATAAACTAAATAAAGGAGATTGCGATATGAGAATTCTGAATAATGAGAAAGTTACAAAATTATTAAATGAATGGTATAAAGTTATTCTATCTAAGCAAATAACAAAAGCAACAAGAATGAAAGAAGAAGTTGATGAAAAGATTAGTGTCTTAATGGTCGAACAAAACCGAGATCTACAAGATCAAAATCTCTTATTGTATTATTCCCTATTGGATTATAGTTATAAAGTGTTAATAAATAAATCATATGTAACTCGTAGTGATTTTGATGCAGTTGAAAAACTTACAACAAAAACTATTGATGAGTATTTAAAATACTACTACCATTTCTATAAAGCTGTGCATAACACCATGATTGCTAACTATATGGAAGCTATGGAGCAATTTGAAGAAGCTGAACGACTTTTAGAGTATATTCCTAATGACATTGAAAAAGCTGAATTTAATTATAAACTTGGTGAACTATATTACCATCTTCAACAACCTTTATTAACAATTAAGCATGTAATGAAAGCAAAAGACATATACAAAAAACATGAAGATTATGTAATAAATCAAATTGAATGCGATACAATCCTGGGGTTGGCAAGTGTCACTTTAAGTCAGTTTGAACAAGGCGAAGAACTTTTTGTTAAATGTTTGGATATGGCTAAAAAACATAACTGCACTCGACTAATTACCTTAATTCAGTATAACTTAGGTTTCCTTTATGCAAAACAAGGTATATCCGCAACTGCAATTCGACATTTAATGGATGTATATAAATCTGAAAAACCATATCATAAAACTGTATTCTTACTGGCTCGAGAACATTTCAAAGTAAATGAAATTGAAAAAGCACAAGAATTTTTGACTGAAGGCTTTGAATTAGCTGATGTTGAATATACACATCATTTACGAATACTTCGAGCACAATATGATGAAAATTATAAGCAGAATCTAGAAACAACGATTGCAGATGGGCTAGATTACTTTGAATCCCAAAAACTTTATGGCTTTATTGAAGAGTACTCTGGAATTTTAGCGAAAAAACTTTATCAAGAAGGTAATCATGAGAAAGCTAGCCAATATTTTAATATATCTTATGATGCTAAAGAATTGCTTCAGAAGGGAAGTGCGTTAAAATGAAAAAAGTACTAATGGGATTTGTTAGTTTTGCTGCTGTTTTAACTATTGGAAGTTTTGCAGAATCTTATACATCACAAGCTGATCATGGTAGACCGCCTGCACCACAACGACCAGATTATGTTTCTAGTTATGAAGATAAGGCACATGGAAATACTGGAGTGGTTGCTCTTGACCATGGTAGACCGCCTGCACCAGCATACGAATACGGTGATGTTTATACTGATCATGGAGAACATATTTAAATACCTAAAAAAGAGGACGCTGTGGGAGGGCACTGAAAAACTCCACTTCATAAGAAAGAGGATCCCACCACCTACTATATAAAGGTTATGGGATCCTTTTTAATTTCAACATATTGATAAAATGCGTGTTATTTTCTCAAAGTAACCACTTTTTCAGTGGCCTCCGCTGTGGCGCCCTCTTTTTTGTAATATCATACATTACGACCATATTAATATATTAATTTAGAAATAACATAAGTAGCAGTAGGAAGAAAAAACATAAGTGATAATGTTCCATAGTACCAAATACGATCTGATTTACATTCTTCAATACCAAACCACTCATTTAATCTCTGGCACTTTTTCGCAAAGAATGAGCGGATTGTTCCGAACAGTTCCTTTTTACTACGAGTTTGTGGTAGAATAGGCTCACTAGTAGTTAATTTGAATAGGGTATTTGACATTGTTAAATCATCCTTTCAGATTTTCAAAGTGTAGAGAACGCTCTTTCGTGCCGGCAAGCTGTGAAGAGCGTTCTCTTTTTATATTCGGTTGTAATTACTCTTTTTCGAAATTACCGCCCTTACCTAACTTAGGACGTTTTCTTTCAACTTTTTTAGGCTCTACTTTTTCTTCTTTCATTGGAGAAATAATAATAGAACCACTTGTATGCATGTATTGTCTAATAGCACGAACCATTTCAGCTTTTCTATTACGTGGTAAAGATTCTAACCACTCTTTAATGTCTTTATCTAATACATCATCATAAGACAGAAGGTATGTCTTATTCGCCATCTTCTTCGCCTACCTCGAATTTACCGTATCTGTAGAAGCCCTCCACGTTTGCAGTTTGGCTTTCTTCTAATTTTGTTACTTTACCAATCCATTCTTCCAATAACTCATGGAATGTATTCGCGCCACCACCAGAAACTAGCACTTCATCAAAACGGTCAAATGTTTTCCATGCATTATTTACTCCGTTTACGATAAAATCATAAACTTCTTTAATAGATGCAGTTTTTTCATCATTAAAATCAATTGGATCCATACGCTTTGAAGCTTGGTAAGCACCTTCTTCAAATACTTTTTCTAATTTATAATCATTAATAGTTGCACTTGTTTCTTTTTTAATTTTAGCTACGATTGGTTCATAAACATCATGCATTCCTTTTGGAACAGAAGTAGATTCTTTTTCACGACGCAGCATAGAGATTACATCTAAATCTTGTTGTACCAGTTCCGATATCAATAATACCTACTGTCATATCTTCATAAGTATCATCTGCAACAAATCCATCTTCATCTAAATAACGGCTCATAACTGTTCCTACCGGTTGAGCAAGAACAATAACATCTACAACATTAATCGATACTTTTTTACCATTCACCTCAAGATCATGAGCTCCTTGATAAACTTCTTTAATTTCATCAACGGCTTTTGTTCCGATTTCCTGGCTTGGAACGCCCGTTATAACTAAGATTTCATCATAACTTTTCACATTTGTTTTAGCAGCCATTTCAGCTAATGCAATTTTTGATAGAGTTTTATACTGATTAGTTTTATAACGATTTTGTTGAGCGTATGTGTTTAAAGTATTGTTCACTTTAATTATGTCATCGCCCCAAACATATTCTGTTCCTTCAACTTTATATGTTTTAAGCTTCATCTTACCACCAGACAATGCTTCTCCTACATTAGAAGAGAAATATGCGCGTTTGGAAGCGGAACGAAACCTATTAAAAGCTGAAAATGAATTGTTAAAAAAGATAAAACTTATGGAAGGGAGGATGAGAAAGAACTA
>NZ_JAKUDY010000011.1:0-141477 GCF_022662635.1 Bacillus cereus group sp. BfR-BA-01522
CCGTAGGGACTACGGGGATAGCCTAATCAATAACTAACCGTTAGGTTGGTGTTCTTAGGAATCTCCCACTTCAAACAGCTCGTAAGAGTGTTAAGTGGGGGTAGTTCAAAATTTCATAACGGATACCACTAGGGGTGCCTAATAGGCTGAGAGAGGAATGAACCTTAACCCTTATGGACCTGATCTAGGTAATACTAGCGAAGGGAAGTGGAGCAATGCATATATATTTTTTTATTTGCTGTAGCCACTTCTTATATAGGAGTGGCTTTTTATTTGGATAAAAAGATATAAAGGAAGGGGAAATATATATGAAATTTTGTGAAAGATTATTTGAAGTCGTGCAGCCTGTTTGGGAAAAAAGTCATAATCATCCTTTTGTAACGGGGATGGGAGATGGCACGTTAGAAAAGGATAAGTTCCAATATTACATCATACAAGATTATTTATACTTGCTAGATTATGCAAAAATTTATGCAATTGGTGTTGTAAAAGCAACGAATCCACAAGTTATGGCAAAATTTGCGGAACAAATTGATGGCATTTTAAATGGAGAAATGACCATTCATAAGCAGTATGCAAAGCGTCTTGGAATTTCTATAAAAGAGATCGAATCAGCGAAGCCATCAGCTAAAAATTTAGCGTACACAAACTATATGATGTCAGTATCGCAAAATGGCACACTAGCTGAGCTTATTGCAGCGCTTCTTCCGTGTATGTGGAGTTATTGGGAAATTGGAAAACGTTTAAATGATATTCCAGGAGCAAGAGATCATGAGTTCTTTGGAGAGTGGATTCAAGGATATAGTTCAGAAGAGTATGGGAATCTTTGCATTTGGTTAATCGATTTATTAAACGAACTAGCTGAAGGAAAAACAGAACAAGAATTAGCCCGCTTAGAAGAGATTTTCCTATATTCCAGCCGCTTTGAATATTTATTCTGGGATATGGCATATAGCAAGGAGATGTGGGGATTTGAAGACAAAGAGCATACTACAGTTTCATAATGTTTCCTTTCATTATGATGAAAATCCTATTATAAAGGACCTAGATGCTTCCATAAAGGAAAAAGAATTTGTTAGCATCATCGGTCCGAGTGGCTGTGGCAAAAGTACATTATTTCGCTTAATTACAGGATTAGAAGATGCAGCGGCTGGAACAATTCAACTGATGGAAACAAAGAGTCATCCTGTAGGATATATGCCACAAAAAGATATGCTCTTGCCATGGAGAACGATTATTGAAAATGCAGCTCTTCCTTTAGAATGTCAAGGAATTAAGAAAACAGAAGCTGAAAAAAGAGCGAAAGCGCTTTTAGAGCAATTTGGATTACAAGAATACGAACAAAAGTACCCAAAAGACTTGTCGGGAGGAATGCGGCAACGAGTATCGTTTATTCGAACATTACTAACAGGTGGAGATATTTTATTGTTAGATGAACCTTTTAGTGCGCTGGATGCATTAACAAAGGCAACATTGCAAGAATGGCTGTTTGAACAATGGAAACAGTGGAAAAAAACAATTTTATTTATTACACATGATGTAGAGGAGGCGCTGTTTCTTTCGAATCGAATCCTCATTGTGACAACGCAGCCAATTACAACGCTAACAGAGCGTGTTGTACCACTTGGGAAAGAACGGACAAGAAAAGACTTACACAGACCAGAAGTACTAGCGTTAAAGGATGAACTACTTAGTATGTTAAAAGGGCAGGTGCTTATATGAGGAAAATGAGAGAGCTACTGCCTGCATGTATATTAAGTGGCATATTGCTTATAAGCTGGGAAGTGGGAGCTAGAATTATAGATGAGATGTATATTTTACCAGCACCGACTGCAATTATAGTGAAAATGTGGGCGCTGCATGACATACTCTTTACGGTTCATTTACCAGCGACGTTGTATGTCGTTTTTATCGGTATAGCAATTTCTATTGTCCTTGGTGTTGGGCTTGCAATGGCAATGAATGCAAGTAAATGGATGGAAAGATCTTTTTATCCGTTACTCGTTGCCTCACAAACAATACCGATTACTGCTTTGGCTCCATTATTTGTTTTATGGTTTGGATATTCCATTTGGAGCAAAGTTGTTGTGACGGTTTTAATTACCTTTTTTCCGATTGCGGTCAATATGTACGATGGATTGCGCAGTACGAAAAAGGATTGGGAAGAGCTGTTAGTTACATACGGCGCAACGAAACAAGATATTTTTTTAAAATTAAAGTTGCCATCTGCACTTCCTTATTTTTTCTCAGCACTTAAGATCGCCGTTCCGCTTAGCGTTATCGGTGCAGCAATTGGTGAGTGGCTTGGAGCACAAGCGGGCTTAGGCTACTTTAGTAAGCGAATGATGACGCAGTTAGATGGGGCTGGGGTTTTTGCACCGATTGTCCTTTTATCATTACTTGCTATTTTGTTTGTCCTACTTGTTTCTATATTAGAAAAGAAATTCATTAGTTGGAGGAAACATTCATGAAATTATTCAAATGCATCTTTGTGTTTACTTTATTCATTGCAATGATTGCGGGATGTTCTACTGATTCAGCGTCAGATAAGCAAAAAAAGGAGAAAGAAGTTACGGTGATGCTCGATTGGTATCCAAATGCGGTGCATAGTTTTATCTATGCAGCAATCGAGAAGGGATATTTTAAAGAAGAAGGTGTAAAAGTAAATATAAAATTCCCTTCTAATCCAACTGATCCTTTAACATTACCAGCAACAGGGAAAGTGACAGTGGGCTTATATTATCAACCAGATGTAATTATTGCAAAGGCAAATGAACAAATTCCTGTGAAATCAATTGGGGCGGTTGTTCGCTCACCGTTAAACCATATTGTTTCATTAAAGTCAGCAGGTATTCAGTCACCAAAAGACTTAACGGGAAAAACAGTTGGTTATTCTGGAACACCTTTAAGTGAAGCGTATTTAAAAGCAATGGTAAAAGAAGATGGTGGGAATCCAAGCGATGTAAAAGTAGTCGATGTAGGATTTGATTTAGTACCAGCATTAATTACGAAAAAAGTAGATGCTGTCACAGGGGCATACATTAACCATGAAGTTCCTGTCATGCGTCATCAAGGTCATGAGCCAGCATACTTTAATCCAGCTGACTACGGCGTGCCAAATTATCATGAGCTTGTGTTTGTCACAGGAGAGAGAACGTTGAAAAAGGATAAGGAAGCTCTGCAAGCTTTCTTACGCGGTACGAAAAAAGGATATGAATTTATGAAAAAAAATCCAGATGAGGCTCTTAACATTTTATTAGATCATCAAGAAAAGGAAAACTTCCCGCTCATCCCCGAAGTTGAGAAGGAGAGCATGAAAATTTTATTAGAAAAAATGGAAACAAAAGATGAGCCGTTTTTATCAGATTCAAAAGGGGCATGGGAAAAACAAAATAAATGGTTGAAAGAAAAAGGAATGACAAAAGAGATTGTTCCTGCTAATGAATTATTTGAAAACATTTTAAAGTAGGCGAATGTGTATGAAAAATGAACTTCATGTCATTTCAAATGGTCAAATGACATTTGAAGAGCTGACGAATGTAGCGATGCAAATGGAGAGTGAGATTGATTATTTGCATATTCGCGAACGGGAGAAAAGTACGAAAGAGTTGTATGAAGGTGTGGAAGGTCTCTTAAAAAGAGGCTTTCCTGCATCTAAACTTGTGCTTAATGACCGAATTGATATTGCAATTTTATTAAATATTCCGCGCGTACAATTAGGATACCGTAGCGTAGATGTGAAATCTGTAAAAGAGAAATTTTCTTATTTGCATGTTGGTTATTCTGTGCATTCTTTAGAAGAAGCAATCGTAGCGTTCAAAAATGGAGCGGATTCACTTGTTTATGGGCATGTATTTCCGACAAGCTGTAAGAAAGGTGTCCCAGCAAGAGGACTAGAAGAAATTTCAGATATGGCAAGGCGGTTAACAATACCGATTACAGCTATTGGAGGAATAACACCTGAAAATACAACAGAAGTTCTTAAATCTGGTGTGAGTGGTATTGCAGTTATGTCTGGAATTGTAAGCGATCGTAATCCATACGAGAAAGCAAGATTGTATAAGGAAATAATAAGAAAGTGGGCGGAAAATCATGAGTAAGAAGTATGATGTAGCTATTATTGGCGGTGGTGTAATTGGTAGTTCAGTTGCACATTTTCTAGCAGAAAGAAGTTGCCATGTTGCAATTGTTGAGAAGCAAAGGGTTGCTTCGGAAGCATCAAAAGCAGCGGCAGGACTTCTTGGAGTACAGGCGGAATGGGATGTATATAACCCGCTCTTTGAACTTGCTAGAGAAAGCCGTGCAATATTTCCGCAACTTGCAAAGGCGTTACGAGAAAAAACGGGAATTGATATTGGATATGAAGAGAAAGGGATATATCGGATTGCTCAAAATGAAGAGGAGAAAACAAGAATACGAAATATAATGAACTGGCAACAAGAAACAGGTGAGGAATCTTATTTTCTAACAGGAGATGAGCTTCGCCAAAAGGAACCGTTTCTTTCTTCCTCCATTATCGGCGCTGTCTATTATCCCAAAGATGGTCATGTTATTGCGCCAGAACTAACGAAAGCGTTCGCACACTCTGCGGCCATTTCTGGTACTGATATATATGAACAAACAGAAGTATTTGATATTCGAGTTGAAAAAAATAGAGTGTGCGGAATTGTTACGAGCGAAGGCTTTATTTCATGTGAAAAAGTAGTCATTGCAGGTGGTTCATGGAGTACAAAACTACTTCAATATTTTCATAGAGATTGGGGTACTTATCCTGTAAAAGGGGAAGTAGTCGCAGTAAAAAGCTATAAGCCATTAGTAAGAGCTCCGATTTTCCAAGACAGATTTTACATCGCACCAAAACGTGGTGGTCGCTATGTAATTGGAGCAACAATGAAACCTCATACGTTTAACAAATCTGTACAACCAAAAAGTATCATTTCGATATTAGAACGTGCGTATTCAATTTTACCAGCTTTAAAAGATGCGGAGTGGGAAACCGCATGGGCAGGGCTTCGTCCGCAATCCAATCATGACGTTCCTTATATGGGAGAGCATGAGGAAATAAAAGGGTTATATGCTTGTACAGGTCATTACCGAAATGGTATTTTATTAAGTCCTATTTCTGGTCAATATATGGCCGATATCATAGAAGGAAAACAAACTAATCATTTGTTAGATTCATTGTTTTCAAAGTCAGTTTAGAAGGGGGATGGAAGCTTGTATTTGAAAATTAATGGTAGGCAAGTAGAGGTGCCAGAACATATTAAAACGGTAGCGGAATTGCTTACTCACTTAGAGTTGGATACAAAGATTGTTGTGGTAGAGCGAAATAAGGAGATTCTGCAAAAAGAAGACCATCAAGACACTTCCGTTTTTGATGGCGATCAAATTGAGATTGTAACTTTCGTAGGAGGCGGTTGATTATGTTAAACATTGGACCTTTCACATTCAAATCTAGACTTTTATTAGGAACAGGAAAATTTTCTGATTATGACGTGCAAAGAAAAGCAATCGAAGTATCAGAAGCGGAAATTTTAACATTTGCAGTGCGCCGGATGGATATATTTGATGCACAGCAACCGAATTTATTAGAAAAAATTGATATAAAAAACTACACATTACTTCCAAATACAGCAGGGGCAAAAACAGCTGAAGAAGCGGTTCGTATTGCAAAGTTAGCAAAAGCATCAGGTCTATGTGACATGGTAAAAGTAGAAGTGATTGGTGATGATAAAACGTTATTGCCAGATCCAGTAGAGACGTTAAAAGCATCTGAAATGCTTCTTGAAGAAGGGTTTATTGTTCTTCCTTATACATCAGATGATGTTGTATTAGCTCGCAAACTACAAGAGCTTGGTGTGCATGCGATTATGCCTGGAGCGTCACCAATTGGTTCAGGACTTGGTATTGTAAATCCATTAAATATAAGCTTTATTATTGAACAAGCAACTGTACCAGTTATTGTAGATGCAGGTGTTGGGAGTCCAGCTGATGCAGCATTTGCGATGGAATTAGGGGCAGACGGTGTGTTATTAAATACGGCTGTATCTGGTGCGAAAGATCCTATTAAAATGGCGGAAGCAATGAAACTAGGTATTCATGCAGGACGTTTAGGATTTGAAGCAGGACGTATTGCACGGAAACGCTTTGCAACAGCAAGCAGTCCTTTAGAAGGAATGAGCGTAGTTGAATAATCGATATTCTCGTCAAGAGCTATTCTCCTCAATTGGAGAAAAAGGGCAAAAAAAGATAGGGAAAAAGCATGTATTCATTATCGGTGCAGGAGCACTTGGTAGCGCCAATGCAGAAATGCTTGTAAGAGCGGGTGTGGGAAATGTAACGATTGTAGACCGCGACTATATTGATTGGAGTAATCTGCAAAGGCAGCAACTATACGCTGAAGAAGATGTGAAGAACCATCTCCCGAAAGCGATCGCGGCAAAACAGCGTTTGAAAGCGATTAATAGTAGTGTAGTGGTAAAGGCTTTTGTCAAAGATATAACCGCAGAAGAGCTAGAAGAACTTGTTACAAATGTCGATGTCATCATCGATGCGACTGATAATTTTGAAACACGCTTTATTATAAATGATATATCACAAAAATATTCAATTCCATGGATTTACGGTGCTTGTGTAGGGAGCTATGGTCTTTCTTATACCATTTTACCAGGAAAGACACCGTGTTTATCTTGCTTACTACAATCCATCCCACTTGGCGGAGCAACATGTGATACAGCAGGCATTATTTCACCTGCTGTATCGATCGTTGTTTCGCATCAAGTAACAGAAACTCTTAAACTTTTAGTAGAAGATTATAAAGCGCTTCGAGATGGTCTCGTGTCATTTGATGTATGGAAAAATGAATATTCCTGTATGAATGTACAGAAGTTGAAAAAGGATCATTGTCCATCTTGTGGTGAGAAAGCAATCTATCCATATTTAAATAAAGAGAATACGTCAAAAACGGCTGTTTTATGCGGGAGAAATACAGTTCAAATTCGTCCGCCTCATAAAGAAAAACTGGACTTTCATAGATATAAAGAACTGTTACGTGACCGCGTAGCTGATTTAACAGTGAACCCATATTTATTATCATTTCGTGCAGATGGAAAACGGCTTGTTGCTTTTCAAGACGGACGAGTTCTTGTGTATGGCACGAAAGAGATAGCAGAAGCGAAAACAATATATCATCGTTATTTTGGATAAAAGGAGTGAATGAGATGAAAGTAAATAAAGCATTAACAATTGCTGGATCTGATAGCGGTGGCGGCGCTGGAATTCAAGCGGATTTGAAAACATTCCAAGAGCTTGGTGTGTACGGGATGACGGCGATTACAGCCATTACTGCTCAAAATACACTTGGTGTTCAAGGGGTATATCCTGTTTCGCTTGAAGGAATTATAGAGCAGTTGAATTCAATTGGTGACGACTTAACACCAGATGCAGTGAAACTTGGAATGTTATTTAGTGGTGAAATTATTCAAATTGTTGCAGAGTATATTAAAAAATTTGGCTGGAATAATATTGTTCTAGATCCGGTTATGATTGCAAAAGGCGGAGCTTCACTATTACAGCAAGAAGCTGTCAATGCATTGAAAGAACATTTACTACCGATCGCCACTGTTATAACGCCAAATGTGCCAGAAGCAGAAGTGTTAACAGGTATTAAGATTCATAATATAGAAGATAGCAAAGAGGCTGCAAAAGCATTGCATACATTAGGTGTTCAGTATGTTCTTATGAAAGGTGGACATGCAGAGTATCAAGGAAGTGAAGTTATTGATTTCTTGTTCGATGGTGAGCAATTCATTGAATTTAAAAGTGAAAGAATTGCTTCAAAACAAACGCACGGTAGTGGTTGTACATTTGCCTCTGCTGTAACGGCAGGACTTGCCAAAGGATACGATATGAAAGAAGCCGTTCAAGAAGCTAAACAATTTATTAGTAGTGCAATTGCAGAGCCATTAAACATTGGCAATGGCCATGGACCAACAAACCATTTTGCATATAAACGTCAAGAAGTACGCATGTAAATATTTAAGATAAAGGTGCTAGAAAACAGGAGCTAACTGGTTCCTGTTTTTTTATGACGATTAACAACTTTTTTAAAATAATATATTAAAAAACTTTATTGATTTTCGAGGATGTTCAGAAAATCGTTCACTATTTTTAATTGTTTACAATTTCCATATTTAGGAGTATGATAGCAGCCAAAATCTGTTTTTGTAACGCTGAGTCCAATGATTTGGAGCGGAGGAACCAAATGGTGCATGGTCACTAGGGGTGAATCTTTCATGATGAAAGTAGGGCTACTCTCAAAGTCCGAATCCGACAGCTAACTTCGTAAGCGTTTTGAGAGAGGGTGGTACAATGATGGATGTATCTCTTCATCAATCTGGTTAGTATAGGAGAATATCAGCTGATTCTTTTATGCTAGGGAGGATGAAATACATGGGTGAGAAACAAGGACTAACACTCATTTGTGTAGGAGAAAAGGATAAGTTAAACAGTTTAAGAGAATTAGTATCGTTTCAAAGTGAATTGATTATTGTGGCTGCTGATGAACAAATAGCAGGAGAAGCAAGAAAGTTTGGCTTTCAAACAATTTATTGTTTTGGTAAGGAGTTGAATAGAACAAGTATTTGTACAGGCATAAAAAAGGTTATCCTGCTCGGTGACGAATTGCCGATCGTTAGTTTTTTTACGGAATGGATTCGTTTTTCGTTTCAAGCACCTATTACAATTGTGACAAGAAATAAAAAATATCCAGTCAGGCTCTATCAAACAATGGGAGCTACATTTGTCGTGTTTACAAACTGTGATAACATTTCTTTTTTATTTCTTGAATAGAGCGGAGGAAGCGGAAATGAAAGTATTATTACTTGACGATATAGCAAATCGCTGGGCAGTATCATTAGAGAGAATTCAAGAATTAGCTGCGCTAGATCCTTTTTTTCCAAGGCCGTATATGATATTGCTGTCAAAAGATAATTTATATTTAGAGAAGGATATTATTGAATATGAGCAGTTACATGCAGAATTGTCACAAGTTTATATTCGAGGGAGAAGTTTACGTGCATTTTTATGGAGTAAATAAATGATTGAGCACCTATGAAGTATAGTAAGATCGCCACTTCATAGGTGCTCTTTTCTTTTTATCCCGCCATTTTCGGGCAGCCCGATTGGTGAGGGCTCATAATCAGTGAGGGATGAAGCCCCCCACTGATTAAAGTTTCACTTTATGTAACAAGCCATTTTCACGAAAAAGAAAGAAAAGATAAGAAAATAGATGATAAAATAATTATATTCAGTAATGTAAGCGGTTATATGGCAAGAAATCTTATTATTTTCAGTAATTTTATTCTTTACAAGTCAAAAATAGAGGAGTATATTTACTCTCATAAATTATTTATAAAAATTTCCAAAAATAACCTTATATCGCTGAGTCCAATGATTTGGAGCGGGGGAACCAATTTTGTGCATTGTCACTTGGGGTGAATCTTTCATGATGAAAGTAGGGCTACTCTTTAGGCCCGAATCCGACAGCTAACTTCGTAAGCGTTTGGAGAGGAGGTTTACTTTTGTGTTGTTCATTTTTGAACACTGAGTAGAGCCTCAGTGTTCTTTTTTTAGTGGTTCGATGGTAAAAAAATACATTTTGTGAGGGATAAACATGTTAGATATTCTGATGATTGGATTTTGTATTCTACTCGTATTCTCCATGATTGGTCTAGCAAAATGGTCGGATAAAGTTGTGAAAGAAGGGAAATCGAAATGACGATTATACTTTCGACCGTAGTACTCTTTCTTACAGGCTACTTAGTTTACGCGTTATTAAATCCAGAAAAGTTCTAAACTAGGAGGAAGAAGCAATGGTAACATGGGTCGCAGCTATCGTAACGATAGTATTGTTTATATTACTTGCAAAGCCAATGGGAACATATGTAGAAAAGGCGTTTCAAGGGAGTAGAACGTTAGAGAAAGTGTTTGGTCCGATAGAGAGTATCATTTTTAAAGTAGGTGGCATTCAGAAAAAGAATCAAACTTGGATCCAATACGTATTTGCGATGTTATTTACGAATGCTTGTATGATTTTGTTTGTATATCTTGTTTTTAGATTACAAGGCGTTCTACCATTAAACCCAAGTAAAGTAGAGGGAATGGAACCGACACTTGCATTTCATACAGCGATTAGCTTTATGACGAATACGAATTTACAGCATTATAGTGGTGAAAGTGGATTATCGTACTTAGCACAAATGATTGGGATTACGTTCATGATGTTTACAGCGCCAGCGACAACATTGGCATTTGCAATTGCATTTATTCGAGGATTAGCTGGAAAAGAAGTAGGAAACTTCTTTGTTGATTTTGTTCGAGCGATTATAAGGGTGTTAATGCCAATTGCATTTATTATGGCACTTATATTCGTCGCGCAAGGAATGCCACAAACATTGAGCGGCAGCGCAGTCGCTCAAACGCTTGAAGGAGCAAAACAAGTGATTCCGCGGGGGCCAATTGCTTCGTTAGAATCTATTAAAATGCTAGGAAATAATGGTGGTGGATTTTTTGGAGTAAACTCTGCACATCCTTTTGAAAATCCAACAGCGATTACGAATGTGTTACAAATGATGCTTATGATGTTTATTACAACATCACTGCCATTCACATATGGAAGAATGATTGGTAGTAAGAAACAAGGAAGAATTTTATTTGTATCAATGCTTATAATGTTTGTCATTGGATTTGGTATGGCTGTTACAACCGAATTACAAGGAAACCCCGTTTTAAATCAATTTGGCATGGACCATGCACAAGGGAATATGGAAGGAAAAGAAGTTCGATTCGGTACAATAATGACAGCACTCTTTGCAACAGTTACGACAGCATCGGAAACAGGTGGTGTGAACGCGATGCATGATACGTTTACCCCGCTTGGAGGGATGCTTACACTTGTGAACATGCTTTTAAATACGGTGTTTGGTGGCGTTGGAGCAGGGTTTATTAATGTGATAATGTATGCGATGATTGCTGTCTTTATTTCAGGATTAATGGTTGGACGTACGCCAGAGTTTCTTGGGAAAAAGCTAGAGGGAAAAGAGATGAAACTTATTGCTGTTACATTATTATTTCAACCTTTATTAATTCTCGGAGCATCGGCAGTTGCATTTTCTACCAATTTTGGTACAGAAGCGATTACAAATTCAGGATTTCATGGCATTACACAAGTAATCTATGAATTTACTTCATCAGCAGCAAATAATGGTTCTGGTTTTGAAGGATTGGCGGATAATACACCATTTTGGAATATTTCAACGGGACTTGTAATGTATGGAGCGCGTTTCTTCAGCTTAGTAACAATGCTTGCTGTTTCGGTATCTTTAAAAGAAAAAGCAGTCGTACCAGAAACAGTCGGAACATTCAGAACAGATAATGGACTATTTGGAGGGATTTTTGTTGGCACAATCTTTATCGTCGGTGCGTTAACTTTCTTTCCAGTATTAGTATTAGGACCAATTGCAGAGTTTCTGACTCTATAAGAAAGAAGCGAGGAGAATCAATATGAGACCAGTGATAGTAAAAGGGAAGCATGTGCAGGTTATGTCATCTTCCAAAAGAGAAGATGGTGAGGTAAGAAGTGCGAAAACAATGGATCGTGATATTGTATCAAATGCTTTTAAACAAGCAGTTTTGAAATTAAATCCAAAGCAAATGATAAAGAATCCAATTATGTTTGTTGTCGAAATTGGATTTTTCATTACATTGCTTTTGTCGGTTGTACCGAGTTTATCAACAAATGTTCCGTTATGGTTCAATATAACGGTCACACTTGTTCTTTTATTCACAGTTTTCTTTGCAAATTTTGCAGAAGCATTAGCAGAAGGACGCGGGAAAGCACAAGCAGATTCATTAAAACAATCAAAAAAGGATGTTTATGCGAATATCGTAAAGGAAAATGGAGAAATTACTCGGGTTTTAGCATCTAACTTAAAAAAAGGTGATATGGTTCTTGTAAAACAAGGAGAAATGATTCCAGGTGATGGGGAAGTTATTCGTGGTTTAGCATCTGTAGATGAATCGGCAATTACAGGTGAATCGGCACCAGTAATGAAGGAAGCAGGCGGTGATTTTTGCTCTGTGACAGGCGGTACAATGGTTGTGAGTGATGAGATTACGATTCGAATTACAAGTAATCCTGGCGAATCTTTCTTAGATAAAATGATCTTATTAGTAGAAGGGGCAACGCGTCAAAAAACGCCGAATGAAATAGCGTTAAATACAGTATTAATAAGTTTAACATTAATCTTTCTCATTGCAGTTGTAACGCTTCCGTTATTTACAAATTATTTAGGATTTCAAATTGATACTTCCATTCTTGTTGCGTTACTCGTTTGTTTAATTCCAACAACAATAGGCGGACTATTATCCGCAATTGGGATTGCTGGTATGGATCGTGTAACAAAGTTTAATGTACTCGCAATGAGCGGAAAAGCAGTGGAAGCAGCAGGTGATATTAATACAATCATTTTAGATAAAACAGGTACGATTACATTTGGAAACCGGATGGCACATGCTTTACTGCCTGTCGGAAATGAAACAATAGAACAATTAGCGAAATGGGCGGCACTTAGCTCGGTGTTAGATGAAACACCGGAAGGACGTTCTGTTATGGATTATGTACAATCAAAAGGGTTTTCTTACAATGTATCTAAGGAAGAGATAGGAGAATTCGTTCCTTTTAAAGCTGAAACGAGAATGAGCGGTATGGATCTAAAAAGCGGGGAAAAAGTAAGAAAAGGAGCAGTTGGTGCCGTAATTGATTGGGTACAATCTCAAAGAGGAAAGATTCCAACCGATTTACATCAAAAAGCCGATTTAATCGCCAAAGAGGGTGGTACACCACTTGCGGTTGCAGCGGGAAATCGTATTTTCGGTTTAATCTATTTAAAAGATACTGTAAAACCTGGTATGCGTGAGCGTTTCGAACAGCTTCGGCAAATGGGAATAAAAACAATGATGTGTACAGGAGATAATCCGTTAACAGCGGCAACGATTGCAAAAGAAGCAGGGGTAGATGAATTTGTGGCTGAATGTAAACCGGAGGATAAAATAGCTGTTATTAAAGCAGAGCAAGAATTGGGTAAATTAGTTGCGATGACAGGTGATGGGACAAATGATGCTCCAGCGCTGGCACAAGCGGATGTTGGTCTTGCAATGAATAGTGGTACCGCAGCAGCGAAAGAAGCGGCAAATATGATTGATTTAGATTCTAATCCAACAAAAATTATTGAAGTGGTTGCGATTGGAAAGCAGCTATTAATGACGCGCGGTGCATTAACGACATTTAGTATTGCAAATGATGTAGCAAAATACTTTGCGATTATTCCAGCGATGTTTACAGTTGCAATTCCGCAAATGGAGGCACTTAATATAATGGGATTGCACTCACCGCTTTCTGCTATTCTGTCAGCGCTCATTTTTAACGCGCTCATCATCCCGATGTTGATTCCACTTGCAATGAAAGGAATTGCATATAAACCGATGAGTTCCAATACGCTACTTTTTCGTAACTTATTGATTTATGGTTTTGGTGGTGTACTTGTACCATTTATTGGGATTAAGTTGGTCGATTTAGTCGTTGGACTATTCATTTCATAGAGAAGGGAGAGATACACATGACTGAGAAACAAAATTTGTTTGGACCTGTTGTTCGCTTAACTGGAGTACTTGTTGTTCTATGTGGTTTGATTTATCCAGCCATGGTAACGGGAATTGCACAAGGGGTAATGAAGGATCATGCAGATGGAAGTTTAATATATGAGAAAGGAGAAATCATTGGATCTAAACGAATTGGACAGGAGTTTACCTCCGCCAAATATTTTCATGGACGTATATCAAGTATTGCCTATAAAGCGGAAGGGTCTGGATCAAATAACTATGCACCTTCTAATCCGGAGTTACGACAACGTACAGAAGAAAGTATTGAAAAATGGAAGGAAGATAATCCTTCTGTCCCAGTAAGAGAAGTACCAATAGATTTAGTAACAAATTCAGGTTCAGGGCTGGATCCGGATATTAGTCCTAAAGCGGCATACGCACAAGTAGACCGCGTTGCAAAAGAAACGAAAATTTCGAAAGAGGAGTTAAAGGCTATCATTGCTTCGCATATAGAAGGTCGTGCATTTGGATTATATGGAGAAGAACGTGTGAATGTTTTACAGTTAAATATGGAAGTCAAAAAACGAATACAATAAAAAATAGACTACCTCAATCCTATTTTGATTGAGGTAGCTTCCTTTTGTAAAGGAGTGAGATTATGTACGCTGAAGAATATGAGCCGAAATTTCAAAGAAGGTCACCGGAGGATTATTTAGAAGAAATACAGAGAATGAATAGAGGAAAACTAAAATTATACGTCGGGGCAGCACCTGGTGTTGGGAAAACGTATAAAATGCTACTTGATGCACATGAAATGAAGAAAGAAGGGCTAGATGTTGTTATTGGGCTGGTTGAAACACATGGGAGAAAAGAAACGGAAGCGGCTATTTTGGATTTAGAAATAATTCCTTTACAAGAAATAGAGTATAAAAGAAAGCGATTTTATGAGCTGAATGTAGAGAAAATTATAAAGCGAGCACCGCAAGTAGTCGTGGTAGATGAACTTGCGCATAGCAATATTCCAGGAGCGAAACATAAAAAAAGGTATATGGATGTAGAAGAACTATTAGAGGCGGGAATATCAGTATTATCTGCATTTAATATTCAACATTTAGAAAGTGTTCATGATATCGTAGAACAGATTACAAATATAAAAGTAAGAGAGCGTATTCCTGATTGTATTTTACAAAAAGCAAATGAGATTCAACTTGTTGATGTTACGCCAGAAGTGTTACGGAAAAGGTTAAGAGATGGAAAGATATATAAGGAAGAAAAGATTAAGCAAAGCTTGGAACACTTTTTTACTATTAATAATTTGGGGGCTTTACGAGAGTTATCGCTGAGAGAAGTTGCCGATGATATGGATGAGAAAATGAGTCAATCACTCATAGAACCGATTGGTGTAAAAGAAAAGATCCTCGTTTGTGTGCAATATAGTTTGGCGGCAGAAAAATTAATTCGGCGTGGATGGCGGATGGCGAATCGGTTAAATGCTGAATTATTTGTATTAAATGTAGAAAGAGGCAACGTAGAATCTATTTCAGCAGGAAGAAGACAAATCATTGCTGAATGGAAAGCATTGACGAAACAGTTTGAGGCAACATTTCTATTAGAAGAGGCAAAGGGGAGAAAGCCAGCAGCTGTTATGATTGAAGTTGCAAAACGATTACAAGTTACACAAATTTTGCTTGGACAATCTGCAAGAACGAGGTGGGAAGAAATTTGCAAAGGTTCGATTGTGAATGAAATCATGAGGGAAACGAAGTATATCGATATTCATATTGTTGCTGATCAAAGGAAGTAAAAAAGAGAATGTTCAGAAGTAGTGAGACACTTTATCTGAACATTCCTTTTATATTATATTTCGCTATTTTTCGGTAGCTGTTTCCTTACATATAAGACGATGATGAGAAATAGCATTGCACCTATGAAGAAAATCCAAAAGTAATTTTGCGAAAAAAATAGAAAACCACCAATCATTGGACCTGTGCTCATTCCGATATACCGAATGAAATTGTACATCCCAATTGCAGTTGCTCGCTCCTTAATAAATTCTTCTGTTAACAAAGTTGTGTGAGTGGGCAGCGATATTCCCATGCTAAAACCGTATAGGGATATCGCAATAAGAAGAATGAGGATGTTTATATCATATGTGAAGGAGAATAAGAGAACACATAGGATATTGAAAAAGCTAGTAATCAGTAAAGCTTGTTTTGGCGAGAGCCATCTTTGGAAAAACTTATAGCAATAACTTCCTAGCATCATACATAAGGCCAGCGGTACAAACGTCATTCCAATTTCATGCACATTTAGATGGAATACGTTTGTAAGTATGCTAGGTAAAAAAACGAGGAAACAAAAATACATACAAAATTGCATAAAGCCGATGAGGGCAATAGAGAGACCAATTTTATGTTTGAAAAGATTCCAATAAAGACTGTTTTTTTTAGTTGTGGTAAGGATAGATGGCTTTGTTTCAGGAAGTAATATGATATTAACAATGGGTAAAAATATTCCAGTTATAGATAAAAATAGAAAAACAGTTACATGCCCATTTATGTCCCCAAGATAGCCACCAATTAGTGGACCGATAGTAGGAGCGAGGGCAAGTATCGTTTGATAAATGCTCATTGCTTTTCCACGTTCTGTCCCTTCAAATAAGTCCCCAATAATGGTGGCCGCTACAATCGGAATGGCAGCAATTCCGGACGCTTGAATCGTTCTAAATATAAGGAATACATACATATTTGTTGCAAAAGAACAGCCGATTGCGCCAATGGTTCCGATGCATAGACTAGGAATTAGGATATATTTTCTGCCTTTCATATCAATGAGTGGACCATAAACGAGCTGCATCACTGCGAGAATAAAAGTGAAAAGTGAAACGGTTAAATGAACAAGGGAGAGCGAAGTGTGAAAAGTAGTTTGAATCATTGGTAAAATAGGTGTATAAATATTTTGAGCCAAAGATCCTAATAGAGCACTCAAACAAACAGTGTATAAAATAGATTGTAATTTTATTGACGATAATGCCTGTTTCATAGTAGAACCTCCTTTTGTTTCCTAGGAAACTAAATATATTGTATCATGATTTTATTCCTTGTAAAGATGAAAAAATAAATTTAAAATGATATAGAGTTAAATTGTTTCTGTGGAAACATATATAATATAACGGAGGCGAATCGATTGGATCGTGCAGAGAAGCAAAGAGAAATACTTTCGGACATTCGGACACTTTTTCATAAAAAAGAAGAATATATGAAGGATAATCATGCCCGTTTTCTTCAGGAGGCAGGTGTGGGGGAGATGTCGTTATCAGAACTACATGTCATTGAATGTATTGGAAACAAAGGTTTAATAAATGTAACAGCGATTACGGAAGAAATGGGAATGACAAAAGGAGCTATTTCTAAAATTTGTACGAAGCTGTTTAACAAAAAGTATGTTGAAAAGATGAAAATGTTGGATAATCAAAAAGAAATATTCTTTTGTTTGACAGAGAGTGGAAATGAAATCTATAGAGCTCATGAGAAGTTGCATCAACAAGTTGAGGAGAAATGGCTTTTTCTTTTGAATCAGTATACAGAGGAAGAATTGTTGTTCATCCAAAGATTTGTAAGAGATGTAGGAGCACATTTAGAGACGCGTACAAAATAAAGAATGCTGCTATTTGAACTGTCATGTGAAGAGTAAAAGAGGCTAAGTCTTTTGAATATGTTTTTTTACACCTACTCATATATAATAGAAAGAGATACTTAACAATATGAATAATTAAATAGTCTAGGTATATAAAGAGGAGAGGAAGAAATGCTTGAAAATACGGGGTTAGTATTAGAAGGCGGCGGTATGCGCGGCGTATATACTGGTGGGATACTTGAATACTTTATGGAACAAGATTTATATTTTCCGTATGTCATTGGTGTTTCCGCTGGTGCTTGTCATGCAGCGTCGTATCTTTCTAGACAAAGAAATCGAAATAAGGTAGTAAATATTGATTACGCACAACATCCAAGATATTTATCATATAAGAACTTTTTAAAAAAGCGTCAACTATTTGATATGGATTTCATTTTTCATGAAATTCCGGAGAAGCACGTTCCTTTTGATTTTGAAACATATTTTAATAGTCCAGAACGTTTCGTTGTTGGAACGACCGATTGTGAAACAGGACAGCCTGTTTATTTTGAAAAAGAAGGAACGAACGAAGATGCATTAAACTTATTGCAAGCGTCTAGTTCTTTGCCATTTATTGCACGGATTGTAAACTATCGTGGCAAGCAATTATTAGATGGAGGAATCTCTGATCCAATTCCAGTTCGTAAGGCGCAGACAGATGGATATAAAAAGTCAGTTGTGATTTTAACAAGAAATCATGGATATACAAAGAAAAAAACAAAGTTTGGATGGGTTGTAGCTAGGGCCTACAAAAAATATCCGCATCTTGTTCGTGCTATGCTTACTCGTTATGAATTATATAACGAAACACTTCATTATATTGAAAAAGAAGAGGCAGCAGGTAATTTATTTGTCATTCGCCCTGAAATGCCATTGCAAGTAGATCGTATGGAAAAAGATGTGACAAAACTACAAGGCTTATATGAGCAAGGATATGAAGACGCAAAAAGAAAATTTGCAGATTTACAAGCATTCTTGCAAAACTAAATGTAGTTGTAATGATTGTTTCGCACTGGTGAGATGACGAAATTTGTTGGCTGATGGCTAAGTCATTAAACTTGATAAGGAAATGAAGAATAATAAAAAATAATAAAAACCCTTAGCTCACAATTTTGTGTGCTAAGGGTTTTTATTAATGTGGTAAGAAAATTAATTGATAAGCAAATAAAATTCCAAATATATATACAAGCGGGTGAACAGCATTGAATTTACCTTTTGCCATTTTCATAAGTGGGTATGAAATAAATCCAAGGGCAATCCCTGTTGAGATACTGGATGTAAGTGGCATGCTTAAAATCACTAAAAATGCTGGGAATGCTTCATCAAATACATCCCAATCAATGTTACGTACAGCACCCATCATTAAGCTACCAACGATAATTAATGATGGTGATGTGATTGCTGAAACGCCAGATACAGCACTTACTAAAGGACCGAAGAATGCTGCAGCTACAAACAATACAGCAACTGTAATTGTTGTTAAACCAGTGCGGCCACCAGCTGCCACGCCCGCAGAGGATTCAATGTAAGCTGTTGATGGTGTTGTTCCAAACATAGAACCAATTGTTGCTGAGAAAGAATCTGATAGAAGAGCTCGTCCTGATTTTGGAAGTTTGCCATCTTTCATAAATCCACCTTGCTGAGCTACTCCAAGTAATGTACCCGTTGTATCGAACAATGTAACAAGGAAGAATGAAAAGACAACGCCGTACAATCCGTATTGGATAACATCAGAAACAGCAGTAATTGGATTAGAAACAATAATTCCTTCAGGTAATCCAGGCATGGATGTAATGCCGTTTGAGAATGTTAATTGTCCCGTGAAGTAAGCAATTATTCCCGTTAATAACATTCCGATAAAAATAGCACCATTTATATTTAAGGACATAAGAATAAGCGTAATTCCAAGACCTGCGAACGCTAGTAACACAGGAGCAGAGTGAAGGTCACCAAGTCCTACTAAGTTAGAGTCATGTTTTGTTACGATTCCTGTCATGCGTAAGCCGATAAAAGCAATAAATAAGCCAATGCCAGCAGTGATTGCATGTTTTAAGTTATTCGGAATGACTTCCATTAATTTTGTACGGAAAGATGTGAATGATAATAAAATTAAAATCATACCTGCCACAAATACAGCAGAGAATGCAATTGTAAATGTCATGCCTTCGTGTGCTTTTACTACCGAGTATGAGAAGTAAGCATTCAGTCCCATACCTGGAGCAATTGCAATTGGTAAGTTTGTAAAGATGGCCATAAATAATGTTCCGACAATAGCAGCAATAATTGTTGCTGTAAATGCTTGCTCAAAAGGAACACCCGCATCTCCAAGGATAACAGGGTTTACGACAATAATATATGCCATTGTTAAAAAGGTGATTATACCTGCCATAATTTCAGTTTTAATAGAAGTTTTATGTTTTGAAAGGTTAAACATATAAACATCCTTTCTGTTTACGAATGATTCTAGCAACAGTTATATATAATATTCGTTTTTTTGTTTTTTTTGCAAGAGTTTTGTACAAAAAAAGTTTATACCATTTTGTATTTTATGTTTTGATGTCGAATATTAGTCATAAAACGATGTATACAATTCGTGTTTTTTCCGCTATTGATGGATAGTAAGACTCCTCTTTAAAATGCAGTGAAAGTACTTGATACATAATTACTTTTAGTAGATATGTACATGATAAGAAGAAAAGAGTAAGAAGGAGTTGAAAGAACGGATGACACAGCAGAAAACATTTTTAACATTGCCACCGCAACATCAAAATAAACAACCGGGAGTAGAGTCTCTTATGAATCCACTTCCTCAATATGATAATCCGTACTATAAGGGAAGCGGGAAATTAAAAGGAAAATATGTGCTTATTACAGGGGGAGATAGTGGCATTGGAAGAGCGGTATCAGTTGCTTTTGCAAAAGAAGGGGCAAATATCGCAATTGCTTATTTAGACGAACATGAAGATGCAAATGAAACAAAAAAGTTAGTAGAGAAACATGGTGCAAAGTGTATATTGCTTCCAGGAGATGTAAGTGATGAACAACATTGTGAGCAAATTGTGAAAGAAACTGTTTCTCAATTAGGTGGTCTCAATATTCTTGTCAATAATGTCGCGCAGCAATATCCGCAGCAAAGTTTAGAATATATTACTGCGCAGCAACTTGAAAAAACATTTCGTATTAATATCTTTTCTTATTTTCATGTTACAAAAGCGGCATTAGTACATTTAAAGCAGGGCGATGCTATTATTAATACAGCATCTATTGTCGCATATGAAGGAAATGAGCAACTTATTGATTATGCGGCGACAAAGGGAGCGATTGTTGCTTTTACAAGGTCGCTTGCAAAGTCATTAATGCAAAAAGGAATCCGGGTAAATGGTGTCGCACCGGGCCCTATTTGGACGCCACTTATTCCATCAAGTTTTGATAAAAAGAAAGTAGCTGAATTTGGAAGCGATGTTCCAATGAAGAGACCTGGACAGCCGTATGAATTGGCACCAGCTTACGTATATTTAGCTTCAGAAGATTCAACCTATGTCTCAGGACAAATGATTCATGTCAATGGTGGAGTGATTGTAAATGGATAAAGTGAAATTTTAATCAGTGGGGGGCTTCATCCCTCACTAATCGGGCTGCTATTTCTCTAAAATAGTGGATAAAGAAAAAGGAAAGAAGAGTATTCATATTTTATTCATAAGAATCGGCAGTATAGCAAAAGCTAATGGTACCATTGTATATGGTGGTACTGGGGGGATATAGATGAAAAAATTATGGCTAGCAGTCATCCTCTTTTTCAGCCTGCCGATTCATACGCTTGCTGAGACAGATCATCTCATATTGATTAATTTGACGACCAATCAATTATCTTTTTTTGAAAATGGGAATTATGTAAGAACATTTCCGGTAACAACAGGAAGTCCTCGTACACCAACTCCTGAAGGAAGCTTTTGCATCATTAATAAATATAAAAATAAAGAGTATCATCGAAAAAAAATTCCAGGTGGTGCTCCTAATAATCCACTTGGAACAAGATGGCTCGGCTTAAATGAAAAGGAATATGCAATTCATGGAACAAATCGTGAAGGCACGATTGGAAGGCGAGAATCCAATGGATGTATTCGCATGCATGATCGCGATATACAATGGTTGTATGATCGCGTATCCGTACAGACAAAGGTAATTATCTCAAGCTTTCATGCATCTCCAGAACAGGCAGCTCATATGTATGGGTACCGCGTTGTAAGTTGGAACGGTCGCAAAGTAGAAGAAGATCAAATTGGAATGTTGACGCTTGTAGATCGCATGAATTTATATTGGCAAGAACCAAATGGGCAATTGACAAAAATAAAGACAGTGTTGCCGAATGAGCGATATCCGGTCTATTCTCAACGAAAAAGGGGGTACTATTATATAGGGAATAATTTTTATATGATAGATGAATCAGGAGAGAAGACTCACTATGAACAATTACCTCATTCCGTTTTGAGCAATATATATAAACGAAAATATAATATTCAATAATAGCTACCGTAAATTTTTGGTAGCTTATTTGGAATGTTTCCCCAATTTGTCATATGTTGAATATAATACAGTATAGATTGGGGGGCGGATATATGAAGAAAGGAAATAGTGAATTTGCTTTTAAAATTTTTTTAATTACAACTGGTTTATTTGTTGTGTATTTATATGCACTGCTGTTCTTTTTCCTGTATGTACCATATGTTGATCTACTTTTAATGATAGGTTTTATTTGGGCTTTTATTGAAGCAAGAGATGGCGAGGAAGGAACATATCGAGAAATTACTTTGTGGGGAACAATTGTGATTGTGATCTTATACATGATACTCATGCATGATGCTTGGCAATATGGGAGTATTATGATATGAAATAGTGCAGAAGAAAACCCCTCATCTTTCATACGATGAAGGGTTTTGATTTAATATTTTGGTTTAAAGGTTTGACAACACGTTTCAAAGCTTGTTGTGACTGCACTTTCAAATGTTTCACCTGTTAAAGCTGCATTTGTATAGGAATTATCTCCTGGTTGATTTGCATTTTGATCATCAGGCTGAACGAAGATTGCAGTTGCTTGACAAAAGTTGCCTTGTCCCCAAAAGGAACAATTGGAAACGGAACAGCGTACTTCTGGCATAAAACCCCTCCTTATATAGTAGTGTGGGATTTTATATCCATTTCATGTATAGCGGAAGTTTCCTTTTCTTGTTACTTTTTCGTTTCTTTCAACCATTTACGAAAGGTTTCTTTGCCTGGGTCGCCGCTGATGCGACTTACTTCTTTTCCTTCTTTATAATGAATGATTGTTGGAGTCCCTTTAATGTTGAACTCGTCCCAAACAGCATCAGGCTCTTTTTCGATATCGATCACTTTCATATCAACATTCAAATCTTTCGCAAGAGGGACAACGATAGGAGACACCTTTTGACAATGTACACAATTTGTTTGATAAAAGTAAATGGTCTGGTCTTTTTTGTCTGTAATATTTTTACGAAGCTCCTCCAGGGTAATCTTGTTTGCATAGTAATCTTTTTTACTATTATCTTCCATAAATCTTACACCCCAAAGGGCCACAAATAAAACGATAACAATACCGCCAAATATAAGCAGTTTTTTCATGATTTCATCTCCTTATTTATTTTTTATGATTATAAAGCTACAAATGATGATGGTCATAAATCCGATTAATGCTAGAAATGGAATCGTGATGAAACCAAACCAGTTTATATATTCTCCTGTACAAGGGACACGTCCGCAAACTGCTCCGGCTTCTGAAAACGCTGGGATTTTTTGGATTCCATAGTGATATAAAGAAATGCAAGCACCAATACTTGCGATTGGCAAGGAATAGGAAGCGATGCGATAGTCTTTTTTCGCTATAGCTATACCAAGCCATAAAACGAATGGATACATAAAAATACGTTGATACCAGCAAAGCACACAAGGTTCGAATTTCATAATTTCAGAAAAATATAAGCTTCCAAGTGTAGCGATAAAAGAAGCTCCCCAAGCGGTCAATAAAGCGTATTCTTGTTTCTTTTCACGGTCCATGTTTTTACCTCTCTTATAATAGTTACATACTAAATTATAGTATGAAGAGGACATGAAAATAAAGAAAAAATATTTTTATCAAGAAAATTTATCGTAGTAAAAACAAAAAACAAGGTATACCACCTTGTTTTTATGAGTTATTTACAGCTCTTGTGACGTTGAAAAAACGTTGAAGAGCTTCTTTATTTTTTTCGGGATGTATTTGTAATATGGAGCCTGCATGCTCAATAAAAGCATGATTATACTCATTCTCAAGAGGAACACGCATGGTTTCTATTTTTGGTGTTGATAATAGACTATTGCGAATTGCAAATAGCGTTTGTACATCTAAATTTGTTTGGATGTCTGGTGCGATTTTTTGTGCCATTGCTGGTATATCAAGCATTCCATCTAGAGAATGCATCTTACGAGTAAATGTTCGTTTAACTGCTTGAAGTACTTCTTGTTGCCGTCTTACACGACCAAAATCACTCTCTTTATCGTGACGAAAACGAGCATATTTTAATAATTCTTTTCCATGAAGAGCCTGCATCCCAGGTGCTACAGATAATTTCATGTCATCGATAATGGATTGCGTGACATGTACTTTAATTCCTTCTGGTGCGATTGTATCTACAATGTTAACAAACGCTTGAAAATCGATTGTTACGTAATGGGAAGTGTCAATTCCGAAATTGTGATGAATTGTTTTGCGTAACAGTTCTGGACCACCGTAGTAGTAGGCAGCGTTAATTTTATTATATTTTTTGTCATAGGTAGGAATTTCTACATAGCTATCGCGCATAATAGAAGCGAGTTTGGCTGTATGCTCTTTTTTATTATATTGAGCAATCATAATGGTATCCGCACGCCCATGTTGTTCGTCGCGTGAATCACTGCCGATAATGAGAAGATTGTATGTATATTTATCTTGTTTCTTTCCATGAAATGAATCCATGTTTTTCTTTGGTTGACAACCGGTTAAGACTGTAATGGTACAAAGGAATATGTATAACAGTTTCCGCAAAGTTATCACGTCCAATTCACAATCATATATGTATTATGAACATGAATGTGGAAAAACATTCAAAAAGTTGGCGATTTCTACATGAGATAGCAACTAACCGATCAATCCCGTTACTTCATCGTTAGTAAAATTAATGCTTGTAAAAAGAGCCCGTCCAAAAATAATTCTTCTTGGACAAGCTCTTTCTTTACATTTGTAGCTGTTCAATTTCTTCCATATAGGACTTTTGTGAGGCATGGTCAATATATTGGAATAACAGTTGTAGTTGTTTATCTACTTCAGATAATTGTTTTCCATATTGATACGCATGTAAAAAGCGTTCAATTCGTTTTGAAAATATTTGATCTTTTGTTTGTACCATTAAAACAAGTAACTTATCCCAATTACAACAATATGTGTAATAGAGCGCTTTGTCGTAGTCGTTGTAGGTGTTCATTGTGTACCTCCTTACCGAGGAGTTACATATAGTGTGTGAAAGATAAGTGGAAATACACGTGAAAGAATTTGCTAATAAACAACGAGAGGATTCCTCGTTTTTAAGCTTTGGGCATTGGTGTAGGCGTCGGTTTTGCATAGCCTTCTTTATATGTATTGTCGATGTAATTTCTAATTTCAAGTAGAGACTTTCCGTTTTGCTGCATAGATGCAGATTTGACTGCAATTTCTAAACAGTTTACACATGTTGTTGCATGGGAGTCCCAAACAACTTCTCCATTTTGTTTTATTTCCTTAATAAAACAATTTTTATTACTTTTATGTCCCACATTTTCACCACATCCACAGTAACAAGGAATCCAACTTAATAATTCGGCGTTGTTTCCTGCGACTGTATAGATATCTTTTAGTTGTGGGTCTAGCTTGTCTAAAAAGGTTGGGAGTGTTTCTACTCCATTTGTTTTTTCTTGCACGTCACCTTGTGCAATGTGAGAAGCATGATCTTCTTTTGATCTTGAAACTTTCTTGTCATGTGCACTACTACATCCAGTAAGGAGTAGGCTCATGATTACAAGTAGAGAGAATATATATTTTTTTATATGCTTATCCTCCTTTAGCTACGTATTAATTGAATTGTATCAAATTCTCTACTGTTATGGAGCAGTTTTTTTCTTTTTCCATCGCCAGCGAATCGAGTGCCATATACAAAGTAAGGGAATGTATGTATATACAATATACATTCCAGTTTGAGATAAAGTGGTGTTTAATATGTTGATACTTTCTCGATTTGTAAAAAATAAAGAGGCGATGAATACAATTGTAATAAAAAAAGGGAGTGTAACTTTAAATGAGATATGGAAAGAACGCTTTACAGAACGACAAGCTGACCAGATTGTTAAGCATAGGTTGGGTAAAATAATCAGTAACCAAATAAAAATAATAATGTACTCAAATCGTTGAATAAAAGGAACTTTAATAATTTTTAACATCGTTAATGTTGGCCAGATGGTGTGATTTAGTAAGCCTTCACTAAAATACATAATAGAAACGGCCGCTAACACTCCATATACAATGGTAGTAAATAAAATACCACCATGAGCCCATTTTTTAAATGATTTTCCTTTTTCAATAAATGGATAAAAAACAAGTATGGCTTCAAATCCTAAAAATTCTAATGAAGAATCTTTAGCTGATTGTAACATTTCAATAGGTGAGTGTATGAAAATTGGTAATATGTTACGAAAATGAGCATATTGTAGTGGGAAAACTAAAAAAAGAACAACGAAAATGGGTAATACAGTTCCCCAAAAGCAGATTCCAGTTACAGAGCGGAATCCTCCTTTTAATGCATAGTAAGTAACAAGTAAAAAAAGTAAAGTCAACGTCCATCCTTTTATGGTAGGGAATACCCAAACTTGAATTACTTCAATATATGTCCGTAGAACGGTAAGACAAAATAATAGAAAATAAAAAGTGAAACATAAAGTTAAGAAAGACCCAATCCATTTTCCGAAGCATGTTGTATGGATCTGAACTAAATCATCATCTTTCTCTAACATTTTTAACATACAAAATAATACAATATGAGTTGCAGCACCAGCTATAATGATAGCAATCCATGCGTCATGACCAGCGCTCTTTATAATAATTCGTTGATAACCAAGAATACCCACTCCAATTTGTAAGGAGTGTAGTAAAAAAAATATGAAATAAGGAGAAACAGTTTTTGTTTTTTCAGTGCTTTTCGTACTCATCTTATCACCTCACTATTCTCCGATGCCAGATTGTACAATATTCACATTTACATCAACATGAATATCTGTTGAAGGATACATCTTTCTAATTTCTTTTATGTTCCATTCCCTTGTTCGGCTTCTCATTTCATCACATATACCTAATGGATCTATGTTTTTTTGCTGGAATTCTTGAATGAGTTGTTCTGCTTGTTTTTTTAGCGTATTTTCTACTTGTTTTCGAATGAAAGAAATATTTTTTTTATTTGTTAAGTTCATCCAATTAGGGGAGCTTGTGATTAATCCGTTTAGCTTTAAACGAATGCGTGCTTTCGCTGTATGATCCATATTGTTAACTTGGTAGATGCTTTTGCCAGATAAATTTTGAATCACAACGAGCCCTTTATGTTTCCCTTTTTGAATAGGTACTTCATAGTGGCCATTTTTTGTTGGATTCATAAGAAGTTTGACTAAAAAGGATCCTTGGTTATCCGTATACATGACGACTTTATCTTTTTTTAAAAAGGCAAGTCCTTTCACTGAAACTGCCTGGTCTTTATCGATTGAAATATACGGCAAAAAAGGGTCACGTACTTTTGAGTAATAGTCATATAAAAACAAATTTAAAGCTGTACGAGGAATCGTTTCATTTCGTACATTTTGTTCCAGTAAATCAGCAAGATATAAGGAACCGTGTGTTTTTACATGCTGTAAAAGCTTTTTAGATGAACCATCAACAAGAGCGAGTTGTACATCGCGACCAATGTTCGGATTGCGCTGTAAATTATTCACTATTTCACCTATTCCATATGTGCCAAAAGACTTTCCAAATAAGACGACACGCATTTGTCCAACTACAATATTATGCGGAGACTTTGCGTTCAAACGAGACGTAATCGTTTCGAGTGAAATTGCTGTCGTTGTTTGCGTTTTCGGTTTCGTATTTACACCATGGGTATATTCGGGATATAAAATAGTTCCTTGAAACTCCTGTTTTTTTGATATATCAAATCCAGCTGCATGAATCATTCTTTGTGTATCTACTGTATGCATTTGTGCGCATCCGAATTGAGAGCATAGCAAAATAATGACTAAAAAAGATAATATTCTTCTCATGTTTTCTCTCCATCGTATTTTTGTTTTGCTTTTTTAGCGTCATAACGCCATTGTGACTTTGGGCGTAAGAAAGAAGGGCGATTTGCCGTTTGACTAAATGGAAGACGAAGAAATCCTTCCGCTGTACTTAAACCACGGAATGGATATAACGGCAATAAATAAGGCGATCCAAGTGATTTTAAATGAAGTAAATGAGTTAAAATGAATACAAATCCGATAATGAGACCGAGACCTCCAAATGCACCAGCTAAAAGGATAAGTGGGAATCGGAGTAAGCGAATTGTAGATGACATTTTGACAGTTGGCGTTGTGAAAGATGCAAGAGCGGATAAAGCGACCGCAATTAATAAAATGGTGCTTGTTAAAGCTGCTTCAACAGAAGCTTGTCCAATTACGATTCCACCAACAATTCCAAGGGTTTGCCCGACTTTTGTTGGTAAACGCGCACCTGCTTCACGTAATAACTCAATTGTAATTTCTAAAAAAAGTGCTTCTAAAATTGGTGGGAAAGGTACATTTGCTCGAGAAAAAATAATCGGACCTAATAAATCTGCCGGAATCATTTGATAATGATACGTTAATACTGCTGTATAAATCGCAGAAGAAAATAACGAGAAGATCGCACCAAAAAAACGTATCATCCGAAAAAAAGAGCCAATAAGCCACGGCAAATAATAATCTTCCGGTGAAATAAAGAAATCTAATAAAGTTGTTGGACCAGCTAATGCATAAGGTGATCCATTTGTTAAAATGAGCACTTGTCCATTGATTAAAGCAAATACAGATCGGTCAAGTCGCTCTGTCGGTAGTAGAACGGGAAATGGCGAATTACTATTATCACTAATAAATTGCTCAATCATTGTTGCGTCAAAAGGAACATCAAAATCAATGCCCTCTAAGCGTTGAATAGCAGTATGAATATGTTGTTTATTCGTAATGCCTTCTATATAAGCTACGGCAACTTTTGTTTTGGATATAGATCCAACCGTAATTTCTTTGAAAATTAATTGTTCTGTTACAATATTTTTGCGTAGTAAGTGAATATTGATATCAATATTTTCGACAAGCCCGATTTTAGGTCCAATGACGCTATACTCATTTTCTGTATCGTTATATGTACGAGCTCCTATTGATGTATTTTCTACACGTATAAGGACATATTGTTTTGAATGGTTTTGCATTTGAATGAGAACATATCCAGCTAATAATTTTTCACGAATATCATCAATAGAAGGAGAGACGACAATGTCTTCCATGGGAATGCTATTTGCTACATCCGTTATATTTTTCAGCTTATTTAACTGCTTTTTGAGCGGTGTTAAAATAAACTGCTCAATGAGGCGTGCATCGACTACCGTTTTGTAATAAAAAAGACAGAGTGTTTCGTCCTGTACAATAGGGTAGGAAACAAAATCAAGAGATTCTTTCATTGTATGAATAAATTCAGGAATAGAACAAGGCGTCTTTTTCTTTGTCGATCCTTGTTTTTTTGATGAAAATTTGAACATCATATCCACCTCTTTTCCTTTATAAGTTGCTTTCGTTAGTTTTTGGGGATAGCGAAATATTATACGGTAAAATAAGGAGAATGTTTATGATGAAAAACTTGTGAACATGTCAAGTTTTTTAATTCATAGTAACTCTCGCTATTTTAGGGCAGGATTTTGATGGCTTTTCAACATAAAATATTGATTAATGATAGAAAACTAAGTTATAATCGAAATTGAAAATCACTATCAATAACAAACGTATACATATAGAGTAAAATAAGGGAGAGAACAATATGACTACATATACTTCCATTGCAAATGTCATGAAAGAAAGGCGATCGATTCGTACATTTATAGATAAAGCAGTTGAGAAAGAGCTATTAATTGAATTATTAAATGATGCGGCATGGGCACCGAACCATAAACATCGTGAGCCATGGAATTGTAAATTATTTATTGGCGAAGGGCGCAAGAAACTAGTAGATGCCGTATTAAATTCTTTTACAGAAGAAGAAAAAGCAAAGCGCGGTAAAATTTTATCCGATCGTTTCTTAAGCACACCTGCTCAAATCGTTGTTTATATGGATGAAGATCCACGTCAAATTCAGCGTGATGAAGATTATGCCGCAACATGTGCATTTATGCAAAACTTTCAATTGCTTGCGTGGGAACGCGGTTTAGGCTCTGTTTGGAAAACAGGTGGATTAATTTATAATCCATTATTTATAGAAGGAATTGGACTAACAAAGGGACAGCGCATCATTGGTATTCTTCATGTCGGTTATTTCGATAAAACGCCAGAAGGAAAAGCGCGCACACCGATTGTGGAGAAACTAGATATTATTGAAGAGTAATAAGGATAGAAAAAGTGACACTTCACATTGATAGTGTCGCTTTTTCTATCCTATTTTACAATCGAATTGTTTTGTAATTTGGGGCATTTTTTCTGTAATTGTGCAATAAAGGCTTCTTCGTTTTGTGGTGAAAGTTTCAAACTGCTAAAAAGTGAATTTCAATCCCTTCTAATGTTGCAGCTAACCGAAACCCGAGCATCATGTCATTTGTTTTATTGACCTTTGTCATATGGGGGATACGGAATGCTGCATCGAAATGGCCCACAGCGTGCATAAAGAGTTTCTTCTCTAAATTCATATCGAATATCAGACATAATCCAAAACAAAAAAAATTAATTCGTATAATTAACGAGAGTAAAATAATAAAGTCAACAGAAGTTAATGTAGAATCTAGAAATAGTGGAAGTGCTAGCAATAAATGAGGTAGTAGTAGTCCAAGTCCCGAAACAATATAGAAAAGGACTCGTTCTCGGCGAACAGCCCATACTTCATATCATCAGCTCCTTTATGATACATATGGAATGAGATTGTGTATATTTTAATATTCTATATTATAGTAGGAATTTCTGTTTACATTCAGGAAACGAAATGATTCCGATATGCATGAGAATTTTGTTTAGTTTTCATGAAAGCTTGTTTCCCTTCATACACTTTCTTAAGGGAGAGTGTAAGGAGGGAAAATAATGAGAGCGAGTGATGATAAAGCACTGCAATATGCGATTGCTGAAATTACAGAGATTGCGACTGGGTTTGGACTAGATTTTTATCCGATGCGCTATGAAGTATGCCCAGCGGAAATTATTTATACATTTGGTGCGTATGGCATGCCAACACGTTTTTCACATTGGAGCTTTGGAAAACAGTTCTTCAAAATGAAGCTGCATTATGATTTGGGACTTAGTAAAATATATGAACTTGTGATTAACTCGGATCCATGTTATGCATTTTTATTAGATACGAATTCTTTAATTCAAAATAAATTAATTGTGGCGCACGTATTGGCGCATTGTGATTTCTTTAAAAATAATATTCGCTTTTCGAATACGAAGCGCGATATGGTGGAAAGCATGGCTGCGACTGCTGATCGTGTTAAAGCGTATGAGCATAAATATGGAAAAGAAGAGGTCGAAAAATTTTTAGATGCTGTACTTGCAATTCAAGAGCATATTGATCCATCGCTCATGCGTCCAAAATTAGCATGGAGCATCGAGGATGTGGAAGAAGCAGAAAAGAAACGAGTTTCAGAATACGATGATTTATGGAGATTAGATGAACAAAATGAAAAGAAAGAACCAGCGCGAATAAGAAAAAAGAAAAAAATTCCACCAAGACCTGAAAAAGATTTGCTTTTATTTATCGAAGAGTATAGCCGAGAACTAGAGGAATGGCAGCGCGATATTTTAACGATGATGAGGGAAGAAATGCTTTATTTTTGGCCACAGCTTGAAACGAAAATCATGAATGAAGGTTGGGCTTCGTTTTGGCATCAACGCATACTCCGTGAAATGGATTTAACATCCGATGAATCGATTGAATTTGCGAAATTAAATGCAGGCGTTGTGCAACCTTCTAAAACGAACATTAATCCGTATTACCTCGGTATTAAAGTGTTTGAAGATATTGAAGAACGCTATAATAACCCGACCGAAGAGATGAAGCGCCGCGGGGTGAAGCCTGGGTCAGGTCGTGAAAAAATCTTTGAAGTACGGGAAATTGAATGGGATGTATCATTTTTAAGAAACTATTTAAATAAGGACTTAGTGATGAGAGAAGATATGTACTTATTCCAACGCCAAGGGAAAGAGTATAAAGTAGTGGATAAAGAGTGGGAACATGTTCGCGATCAGCTTGTAAATATGCGGACAAATGGCGGATTCCCATATCTAGTTGTAGAAAATGGAGATTATTTAAAGAATGGCGAGCTATATATTAAGCATTGTTATGAAGGAATTGAGCTCGATTTAAAATATTTAGAGAAAGTACTGCCATATATTTATCAACTATGGGGAAGAACGGTGCATTTAGAGTCGATTGTAGAGAGTAAAGGCGTTGTCTTTTCATATGATGGGAAGATGGTGCATCGGAAGTATGTGTGAAGAATAGTTATGTAATGAAAAGGATGGATAAACAATTGTATTTACATTTTTTGTCCATTCTTTTTCATTTATATGGATCATAAGCAATATTAGTGATTTGACATGAAATATGAACGAGCTGGTCCATCTTGCTGTTTTAAAAAGAGAAATAGAGACTGTCCACAGGTTATAGTTTTGGACGGCCCCTACATAAGTTTGTTTAGTTCCAAATTACTTTCATAATCTTTTCATACTCATCATTCGCTAATTGATATAGCATTCTCGCATGTTCGAAGACAAGCGCTGGGTTAAAATGTGGCTCTGAAAAGGCAAGGGAAGTGGAGATATCGATAATATTTCTATTGTTCAGTGTAAACTTTGCAAATCTATATGATGTGTTCAGCTCGTTTAACATATATAAAATGTCACTTTTGGATGTTGAATCAGCTAATTGTGCAACATTGAAGCAATATATATCTACAGTTGGATGGTCATTATGGAAGGCTGCGATTAGGTGTATTTTTGCGCCACTTTCTGTAGTTAAATTTACTGTGAAATGTACGGAACCATCATTTTCATCAACGATTTCTTCCATATATATATCATTGGACTTTAAATAGTCTTTAAAGTCGGAAATATTATGTTTTACGGCTGCTTTCATTTGTATGTGCCTCCTGTTAATTAAAATATTCTGCTATCTTTTATTATAATTTAAAGATATAAAAATTGATAGTTTAAAAAGTTTTAATTTTAGGAATTCTTAAGTTGATAGATACATAAAGCCCCAGCTTTATTTCTATAGAGCTGGGGCTTTGATTAATTGTTATGAGACTCTGTTTCTGTATCTTCTTCATTTTCATTATGATTTGAATCCTGATTTTCTTCTGCTTCAGGGTTAGATTGCTTTTTCTTATCTGACTCTTTCTTTGTATATGCAGGTAATCCAAGATGTTCACGAAGTTCATTTGTTAAGCTTTTTAAATTCTTTTCATCTGGTTTATAGTAATATATTCTACCACCACCAGCAGATTTGCTGCATGTGTCATCACCTTTAGCCATGTAGCAGTCTGTTCCTTCAATTTGCAATTTTTCAAGTGTAGAATCAGAACCGTATTTATAAAATGATAACATATCATCAAATGTTAAGTTTGTAACGAATTGTCCGTTAATATCATCAATAATATTTCCTACTTTTGTAACTGAACCAACGCTTGTTAGTTTCTTTAAAATTGCTTCAATCACAAGTTGTTGACGTTGTCCGCGCATTGCGTCGCTATCGATATGACGCGTTCTAGCAAGTGCAAGTGCTTCCTCACTATTTAATTTTTGAACCCCTTTTTTCAAGTGAATTGCATCTGGATTATCGTTACTATCTTGTTCTGTGAATTCAACAGGAACATCCACTTTAATGCCACCTAAATCATCAACAATTTTCATAAAGGATTTGAAATTGAATTTGACAAAGTAATCGACAGGAACATGTAGTAATTTTTCTACGGCATCGATACTTGCTTGTGGTCCGCCATTTTTCCCGTTTTTCGCTGAACCGTATGCATGTGCATGTGTAATTTTATCTTTTTTCTTTTCTACGGGAATATATGTGTATGTGTCGCGCGGGATGCTCAATAGCTTGACCGTTTTACTATCTTTATTAAAAGTTGCTAGTAATAGGGCATCAGTACGGATTGCGTTACCGTATTCTTTTCCGCGGACATCGCTTTCATCAACACCCATTATTAATACAGATACATTATTTGTAATAGGTTTTACAGCTTTATCACGCAAATCTGATTTATTACCGCGCGCTAAATCGTGAGCGGCATTTCGAACAGCAGAAGATGCTTTATTGACTAAAAACCAAGTATAACCTCCTCCTATTATTAAAAATAATAAAAGGGCGCTTATAATAATTTTTGTTTTTTTCTTTCCTTTTTTCTTTGTATTACTACGTGTATTCTCTTGTAAAGATGGGTTTTGATCCATTTCATGTACTCCTTCATTTGGATTGAAATACGAAACTCATATCAACTAATTATAATGAAATTTAGTGCAAAAGAACATTACAAATTATTTACATTTCGCAAAAATTCAATTTATTTTATGGGAAGTCAGATTTATATAGCATGTCATTATTATGTTTTATGAATATATGACAAGTATAATAGGTTTTATGTGAAATGAAAATATGTAATGTGAGAAAAGCATAGGAATGTCAAATTTGTTGGAATATGTCCAAGAAGAGAAGGAACGGGGCTATTTTATATAATTCAGCAGAAAAGCGACTTTGGTAAAAACAAAAAAGACGCCTGATTCAAGCGTCTCTTTTGTCTTTATAATGTTTGTCTTAATGAGAATTTTCCTTGTTCCCCTAACACACCATCTGCAATGTTGACAGCATGGTCACCGATACGTTCTAAATTACTTACCATATCGACAAAGATAATGCTCGCATCACCGGAGCAACTGCGCTCATTTAGGCGCATCACATGGCGTTTACGCAATACGCGTTCCATTTGATCAATTTTACGTTCTTTCGTAATGACTGTTTGAGCAAGTTCGGTGTCAAAGTTTGTTAAAGCATGGATCGCATCTTGTAATGTAGAAACTGTTAACTCTAGCATTTCATTTAGTTCTTCCATGGCTTCAGTAGATAGTGTAATTCGATTGGAAATTTGAGAGTCTACAAGCTCGATTAAATTTTCAACGTGATCTCCAATGCGTTCGATATCTCCGACAACAGATGATAATGCGGAATGTTTTTCAGAATCTATTGGCGAAAGAGGCTTTTCAGACAGCAATACTAAATAGTCGGTAATTTTTCGATCTAAATTATTAATCGCCCCTTCTAGTTGAGCTGCCATATCCGCGTGCTTCTTTTCTTTCGTATTTAAAAAGCAGCGCGCTTCTTTTAGTCCGTGTAATGCAAACTCTGCCATGCGAATCGTTTCTTTTTGTGCTTCTGTTAAAGCGATAGCAGGAGATTGTTCAATGAAAATAGGATTTAAGTGCTGCGGCTTACAGTCGATAGCAGCATCATCTCCACGAATGATTTTTGTTACAATCCAAGCTAAGACAGCGATGAATGGAAACTGAATTATTGTATTTGTCACGTTAAATGTTCCGTGTGCAAAGGCAATTGTCATTTCAGGATTTAAGTTTAATGATGTTTGGAAATATTGAATTAAACTTGTAAAAGGTATTAATAAGATTGTAAAGATAATGGTTCCAACGATATTAAAGATAACATGTACGAATGCCGCACGTCTCGCCGCGATAGAAGTACCAATTGCTGCTAAAACAGCGGTAATCGTCGTTCCGATATTATCACCAAATAATACAGGAAGTGCAGCTTTTAAATCAATTGCTCCTTGCCCGAATAACTCTTGCAAGATTCCAATTGTTGCACTTGAACTTTGTACAATTAAAGTAAATACAGTACCAACAATCACACCTAAAATAGGATTATTACTCATACTTACTGTTAGCTCCTGGAATGATTCTAAAGAACGGAGTGGTTTCATACCTGTACTCATTAATTCTAAACCGAAGAATAACATCCCAAATCCGAATACGACTTGTCCAAGAGATTGTACTTTTTTATTTTTAAAGAAGAATAGGAAGATTGCTCCGATTGCCATAATAGGAAGAGCATATTCTCCAATTTTAATTCCAATAATAAATGCTGTAACAGTTGTTCCAATATTTGCCCCCATAATGACGCCGATGGCTTGTCGTAACGTCATAAAGCCAGCACTTACAAGTCCAACTGTTAAAGCGGTTGTACCAGAACTAGATTGAATAAGCACAGTAACTAACATACCAGCTAGTACACCCATCAGTGGATTTGTTGTGAAGCGATCGAGAATATCACGGAGACGATCTCCAGCTGCTTGTTGCAGTCCATCTCCCATGTATTTAATTCCGAATAAGAAAATACCTAACCCCCCAATAAATTGGAAGAGCATATCTTGAATATTAAATTCCACGAATTCCACTCCTTATATTTCATGTACGGTGTAATTATTAACTAAACCTTGATTGACTGTAAACGGATTATCGTTAAAATTTACACTAAATTTACAAAGGAATAAAAAGTTTACATTTACTTAAAGAATCTTCTGGATTTAATTGGTTTTAAAAGTAAGTTTGTAAAAAACAATGATGAAGAAGCGTTATACATATTGTGAGGTCAATATACGAAAAATATGCAGATTATGAAGAGGATATGAATGAATAAGTAATATATAAATATATTGTTACTTTGGCAATAACGTAACAACAAAATTAAAATATCATCGTAATGAATAAGAAAAGCCGCTGAACCTCTGTTATCCAGCAGCTTTTTCGTGTCTTTTCCCTAATCGTCTTTCTTTTCTTACATTTGTTATGTAAATGAAAAGGAAGACGATTAGCAACACGGATGAGTAACGATATACAGTTGCATAGTCTGTAAAATGGGCAATAAATCCGAACAGAATTGCTCCAGCACCGATGCCAAGGTCAAATGCAGAGAAGAATGTTGCAGTAGCGACACCTCGTCTGTGCGGAGAAACCCGGTCAATCATCCATGCCTGCAAGGCAGGTTGAATGGCCCCAAATCCACTACCATAACAACTAGCAGCAATAATTAAATTTGGTATCGCTGTTGTATACGATAGAAGAATAATTCCTGCAAAAGTTAGTAAAACACCAGGAATGATTACAAATATATGTCCTTTTGCATCATATAACTTTCCAGAAAAGGGACGAGTTACAGCGATTGCAAGTGCGTTAAATAAGAAGAAAAGACTAATATCAGTAATTCCGACTTGTGCAGCAAATAATGTAATAAAGCTACCAATTCCTCCATACATAAGGGTAATACATAAAATTAATAATGAAGGAAGTAAAGCTTTTTTCTCAATAAAACCATCTAAAAATGTCTCGGGTTTTTGTAGAAGTGGCTTTGCCATTTCTTTCATTTTTAATAGTTTTGTTAAAATGAGAGAAACAACAGTACAAGATAGTGCACATAAAAAAAGAATAGTAAAGTTATAGTTTTGCATAATCCATAATCCGATGAGAGGACCAAGTGCCATTGCCATCGTTCCAGACAGACCAAAATATCCCATTCCTTCCCCGCGGCGAGCAGGTGGAATTAAGTCAGAGACAATCGTCCCATATGTAGTGGTTGTCATACCGAAACCAGCTCCGTGTAAAATCCGGACAGCTAGTAGAAGAAATACTGTTGAAGCAAACAAATAACTGCCCATAGCTAGCAAACAAATGGCAGTCCCAGTCATTAAAATAATTTTTTTATCAAACTTCTGCAATGCATTTCCTGTTAAGGGGCGAATAAAAAGTGCTGCAACGGTAAATATGCCGACAACAAAACCAATATTAGAACTTGAGCCACCAATTTCTTTTACGTAAACAGGAAGCGTTGGAATTAACATTTGAAAACCTAAGAACATACATAAATTAGCGAAAATTAGCGCGATAAATTCTTTTGTCCATAAGGATTCTCGCTCTATAAGTGCAGCTTCTCCCATATATTCATCTCCTATATTATAATTTTTCTCTGTTCCTTCGAGTATATGTATTGGCCAATGTAACAGTCAAGAAAGTTGAACTGAAGTAGAGGAATGATTTTTTATATAAAAAAGATTTACAAATTTGTGTAAAGACTACACAATTCTTTGAAAAAGAGTTAAAGTATAGATGTATAGTCTGCTAGTTGTTATGATTGACAGAAGTTTTTCGGAAAAGAAAATGGATTCAAAAATGTAGTAAATGGTTAGGGGATATAGTTATTCATCTACATTTATTTGTAAAGGTTTACAATTATGATGAAGAAAGAGGCGTATACTTTATGAGACAATTAGGTATTTCTATTTATCCAGAACATTCTACAGTAGAGAAAGATAAGGAATATTTAACATTAGCACATCAGTATGGATTTACACGAGTATTTACATGTTTATTATCCGTTGATGGAGACAAAGAAACAGTTATGAAAGAATTTAAGGAAACGATTTCTCATGCAAATGAATTAGGTTTTCAAGTACTCGTTGATATAAGTCCAGCAGTGTTTAAGCAGCTTGGTATTTCTTATGATGATTTATCGTTTTTCCATAAATTAGGTGCATATGGCATTCGGCTAGATGTTGGTTTTTCAGGATTAGAAGAATCTATTATGACATATAATCCATATGGGCTAAAAATCGAGATTAATATGAGCAATGGTACAAAATATGTTGATAATATTATGAGTCATCGTCCAAACAAAGAAAATTTAATTGGTTGTCATAATTTCTATCCACATCGCTATTCGGGTCTTTCTTATGATCACTTTATGAAATGTTCAAAACAGTTTAAAGAGTATGGAATGAGAACGGCAGCATTTGTTACATCTTTTGATGCAACATATGGTCCGTGGCCAGTAACGGAAGGGTTATGTACAATCGAACAACATCGTGAATTACCAATTACAACACAAGCGAAGCATTTATTTGCAACAGGGGTCATTGATGATGTCATTATTGCAAATGCATACGCATCAGAAGCTGAGCTAAAAGCACTTGGGGCAATCAATAAAGAAAAGCAAATATTTGATGTGGAAATTTATGATACAACAACAGAGTTAGAGAGAAAGATTATATTGGAAGAACCGCATTTCTATCGTGGGGACGTATCAGAATATATGATTCGCTCAACACAAAGCCGCGTGAAATATAAAAAAGAAGAATTTAAACCGCATCATACAAGAGCGATTAAACGAGGCGATATTTTAATCGATAATGAAGAGTACGGTCAGTATAAAGGGGAATTACAAATTGCCTTAAAAGATATGGTGAATACAGGAAAGACAAACGTAGTGGGCCGTATAGTGGAAGAAGAGATTTTCTTACTCGATTATTTACAAGCATGGGATAAATTTGGATTTACATGGAAGAAATGATCATACAAAAAATGGTAGAGAGCATCTTCTCTACCATTTTTTATTCATAACGTAAACACTCGATTGGATCAAGCTTTGCCTCTTTATTAGCTGGTAGTAAACCAAATAAAATCCCAATGAGCATAGAAAGTGCGACAGAAATAATTCCTAATTTTACGGAAACGACAAGTGGCCATCCAGCAAACATAGCAACGATCCAAGCGAAGAAAATACCGAGTAGGAATCCAATGAATCCGCCTAATGCTGTTAGAATGCAAGATTCAATAAGGAATTGCAGCAATATTTTTCCACGCGTTGCCCCAATTGCTTTTCGGATTCCAATTTCACGCGTTCGCTCTGTTACAGATACGAGCATAATATTCATAACACCAATGCCGCCAACAAGTAATGAAATGGCTGCAATACCACCGAATACACTTTTTAATATACCTGTAAAGTTATCAATTTCTTTTAAAGCTTCTTGCGGATCTTGTATTTTAAATTCTCCTGTATACTCAGGCTTTTTTGCATCATTTAATGATTTTATAACCGCATCTTGCACAGTTTGTTTATCTTGAGCTGGATCTATTTTTACTGTAATGCCATCATAATTATTTTTTCCAAATAGGATAGGCCAATTTTCAACAGAAATGATACCTTCTTTGAATTTCATGCCGCCCATCATAGATTCTTTAGAGTATACACCAACTACTTTATAAGGTGTACCTTTTATGTCTATATATAAGTTTGGTTTCCATGAAGAAAATAATTTATGAAATGCTTCTTTATTTAACATAATGGAATGTTCTGGTCGATCTAAATCAGAAGCGGTTAAAAACCTTCCATGTTCGAGATGGAATTTAGAGGAATCTTCAAAATAGTCACCTTTTGCCCCGATGATATCAAGATTTAATTCTTCTTTTCCTGCATATACTTTTTCTTTTCCACTTACATCCGGGTATACATCTTGAACTCCACTGATTTTTAATACATTGTCATACATGCTTGCTGATACTTTTCCATCCATATCTGAGTAATCTTCAGTCATATAGTTTACGGAGAATTGGTCTTTCTTTTCTTTTCCAATTTGCTCGCGGAACTTTTCATTTGTTCCGTCCCCGATTGAGATGATTGTAATGATGGCACTAACCCCAATGATAATCCCAAGCATTGTTAAAACGGAGCGCATTTTATGAGCGAAGATAGAGGAAAGGGCCATACGTATATTTTCATTTGTGTTCAATGTTAACCTCTCCAATCTTGAACGATATTTCCGTCACGAATTACAATTTGGCGCGCAGCTGCCTCTCCAATCTCTCTATCATGAGTAATCATAATAATGGTTGAACCTTGTTTGTTTAATTCGTAAAAGAGATCCATAATTTGTTTGCTCGTTTTTGTATCAAGCGCACCGGTCGGTTCATCAGCGAGGATGAACTTCGGATTATTTACAATGGCACGGGCAACGGCTACACGTTGTTTTTGCCCACCAGATAATTCATTTGGTAAATGTGTGGCACGTTCTGCTAACCCAACTTTTGTGAGAGCTACCAATGCGCGTTCTCGGCGTTCTTTTTTGTCTACTCCTGCGTAAATGAGCGGGAGTTCTACATTTTGTAGAGCACTGAGACGTGGGAGTAACATGAAGTTTTGGAATACAAATCCAATCTCCTTATTGCGAACATGAGCAAGCTCTGTTTCAGACATATTTGAGATGTTTTGACCGGCCAATAAATACGTACCTGTTGTTGGTTTATCTAAGCAGCCAATCACATTCATTAACGTTGACTTACCAGAACCAGACGGTCCCATAATGGAAGTAAACTCACCTTGGTTCAGTGTGATATCAATACCGTGCAAAACTTGAACGGATTCTGCACCATTTTGAAAAGATTTCGTGATGCCTTTTAATTCAATCATTGGGTGTTGACCTCCATGCCATCTTTTAAGTCTTTATCAGGTTTAGAAACGATTTGTTCTCCTTTTTTTACACCGGAAACTTTTGCTTCGCTATCTGTTTCGAATTCAACAGTGATTGGTTGTTCTTTTACCTTTCCATCTTTCATAACAAAGACAACGTTTTTATCCCCTTTTTTCACAATGCTACTTTTGGGGATAACAGTGCCAGTTGCTGCACCGGATGTATTTGTTACATATACATGGAATCCATTTTGCAAGTCTTCGCTATTATCTAATGTAACAATAAATTGGTAATTAGAAACGGTTTTGTTTTCATCCATGCTTTTGATCGGTGTTGAAGAGAGTTCTGTTACTTTTCCAGTCCATTTTTTTCCTGGTACTGTTTTGGAAGTAATGGTCACTTCTTGCCCGACTTTGACATGAGCTAATTCGAACTCTGACAGTTGTCCTTTTACTTTTAATGGACCAGTGTGACGAATTGTAATCCCGTTTAGACCTGTTTTTTCATCCGTATTTTTGGTAATCTCATCAATGAAACCATCTACAGGGCTTGTTACCGAAAGAGTAGTTAATTTTTCTTTGTTTGTTTTTATCATTTGTTCCGCTTTTTCGACTTCAAATTTTTTTATTTCAAGTTGTGATTCAAGCTGTTGTACTTCCGTTTCTGCCGCTTTTAGCATTTCTTGAGGTGCTCCAGCGTTTTTGTTTTTTTGTAATGTTTGTTTTGCTGTATCAATTTGTTTCTTTAATAATGTTACTTCTTTTTCAGCTAATTTCTTTTGCATTTCTGCCTCTGTAACACTTAATTTCATAGTAGGGTCATTGTACGTGAAAAGAAGTTGCCCTTTTTTCACTTCATCGCCTTTTTGGACAGCTAGTTCATAAGTTCCTTTTGATGGATCGAATGCAATTGTCTCCATCCCATTTGGAATGACTTCACCGCCGAATTTTTGTGTGTTTTCAATTTGCTTTTCGGTTACTTTATAACCACTATAGGCGATTGCTACATCAGAAGAGCCTCCAGTAAAAGCAAAATAGGAACCTGCTGCGATTCCAATTGCTACTACACTCGTAATGAATACCTTATTTTTCTTTTTCATTTATTTATCACCTTTTTGTTCGTTTTTATATCTATTTTCAGTATAGAAGAGAGGGAAAAAATGACAAATCGTTTTAGCTTACAATAACATTACAATTTTGTAAGGTTATTGTATGGCTACGAATGAGTCTGAGAAATGCGACTAAAGAAGGGAAGAAGATAAATTGATTGACGGACTTTTTCTTTCTTACAATAATATTAGGTGGAAGAGAATATCATAAGTAGCAATCGGCGTCTTTTTAGCTTTCATAAAATAGAGTTTATATGTTTGAGGAATAATCTGTATATAGAGATAAAAGGAAGGAGAGGGGGATGGAAACATATTTTCGAGGAGCGCCACGAACTCTATGGGCTCCATATTCAACACAACATGTGATTGTTCGATATACGATTGCTTTTTAATCCTGCTATTTTAGGGCAGTAAGACTCCCGCCTCAAGATTCAGAAAGAAGCAAGGAAGATAGGTGGGAGTAGCCCGATTGGTGAGAGTTCATAATTAGTGGGGGATGAAGAAAACCCCCACTAATTAAAGTTTCACTTTATTTCGTAGAAAGTTCACTTTCCATTTGTGTTTGCGGAATGAAATAACCAACAATTCCACCAAGGATTGCTGGGATGAGCCAACCGACTCCTAATTTATAAAAAGGAATTGTACTGACAATTGACGTAATAGCCGCTGGAACCATTCCGATATTATCAAGAGCGTTAATACAGCTAATGAAAAACGCTGCCGTCATTGCTCCGATATAAACAGATGGTTTTCGTTTTGTATATTTATCAATAAATGATACGAAAATCAAAATAATTGTAATTGGATATAAAATAATTAATACAGGTAATGTAATTTTAATAAGCAAACTTAGGCCTAAATTTGAAACAACAAAGCTAAAGATGCAAACAGATAGAACAAGTTGTTTGTAAGAAACGTTTGTTAATACGTTTGTAAAATAGTTAGCAAATGCACTTACGACACCGATTGCTGTTGTTAAACAAGCGAATATAATAGCGATGCTTAGTAAAATATTCCCGCTTGTCCCAAATAAGTGATACATAACAGTAGCTAACAATTGACCACCATTTTCAAACTGGCCAAGATTTCCGTGTGATGCCCCAATATAGCCAAGTAAGAAATAAACAATAGTTAAAAAGAATGCTGCAATGCTTCCGCAAATAATGGTGTACTTCGCAATCGATGTTTTTTCGTTAACGCCATTTTGGCGAATGGCATTTACAACAATTGTTGATAACACAAGAGCTCCGATTGCATCGAGTGTTAAAAATCCTTCAAGAAATCCTTTGAAAAATGGCATTTCCTTATAGTCGCCGATAGGTGCTACAAAAGAGCCGGGTGTAAGAATGGCTTTTATTGCCATAATTGCAATGATTCCAAGTAAAACAGGCGTTAATATTTTTCCAATATGATCAACTAGCTTAGATGGATTTAATGATAAAAAGTAGACGATCGTAAAGAAAATAAAACTAAAAACAAGCATAGAATACCATTGAGATTGAAAAATGGGTGCAATCCCAATTTCATAAGAAACAGAACTTGTTCTTGGAATTACAAATAGCGGGCCGATTGAAAGATAAATAATAATAGCTAATATTGCTGCGAATTTTGGATGAACACGGCTCGCTAAATTTTTAAAACTGCCGCCTGCAAGAGCAACAGCAACAATTGCCAATAATGATAACCCTACATCTGTAATAATAAATCCTGAAATAGACACCCACATATTCTGTCCAGAAGAAAGTCCGAGCAGAGGTGGGAAAATCATATTGCCAGCGCCAAAGAAAACTGCAAATAGCAATAAGCTAATGGAGAAAATTTGCGATGGCTTTAACGTATTACGCATATATAGAAAATCCTCCTAAGATTTTTGTCGAAAATTCAAATAATTTGTCGAGCAACTGTTATTATTTTAAAGGTCTGATGACTAGAAAGCAATAGGAAATTTTTAAAAAAATAAAAATTAATACGTTAAACTGAATAATTATACTGTTTCTGAGGAGGTTGTTTTTTCAGTAAATAAAAAATACACATACCAGTAGGGTATGTGTTGAAATCAGTTAAAAATAAATCTTTCGATCACGTTCTTCTTTTAGAATTTCTACAGCTTCACGGAAGCGTTGTGAATGGACGATTTCACGTTCTCGTAAAAAGCGTAAGCTATCATTTATATCCGGGTCATCTGATAAGTTAATGAGCCATTGATATGTTGCTCTTGCTTTTTCTTCAGCTGCAATGTCTTCATATAAATCTGCGATTGGATCCCCTTTAGCCTGAATATAAGTTGCGGTAAAAGGCACACCAGCTGCATTATGATAATGTAAAGCGCTATCATGATCTGCGTAATGTGGATCAAGGCCAGCAGCTTTCATTTGCTCAGGCGATGCGTCTTTTGTTAGTTTATAAACCATTGTAGCAATCATTTCAAGGTGAGCAAATTCTTCTGTACCGATATCTGTCAGTAATCCAATTACTTTATCGGGAATTGTATAGCGCTGATTCAAATAGCGAAGCGCAGCAGCTAATTCGCCATCAGCACCACCATATTGCTCAATTAATAATTTGGCAAGTGCAGGATTACAAGTACTTACTTTTACAGGGTATTGTAATTTTTTCTCATAAATCCACATACTCTCTCTCCTTTATATTTGCCATGGCCAAGGACCTTTGCTCCATTCCCACGGAGCATTCGAGTAACTATTTCCAAATTGCTGAAGAGGGCCATATTTCTTTTCTATTTTTTGTTGTTGCAAGCGTCTTTGGTAAGACAAATCATTAAATTGTTCAATCGCTGCAACATCATTTGGATGTGTATCTAAATACAATGTTAGTTCAACGAGAGCAAAATCCAGTGCTTGTAGTTCTTCAAGCCACTCATAATATTCTTTTGGTAATGATTCAGCCACGATTATGCTCACCGCCCTTTTCCATATGGATTTTCGTAATAATCATAAAAAACAGGCCATAAAGTTCCTTTTTTTAAAGCTTCTTGTGGGGAAAACTGTGGTAAATTGGGTGGCTGAAATCCCAAATATAGATTAGGAGGAGTAGAGTAATATTTCTTTCCAATAGGAGGACAAGGGTCTTGAGGGCTATGATAGGGAACATAAGATTTCATATATTTGTTCATGATAGAACCTCCTTCTATAAAACTAAAAAACTCATCATTACATAATGTATTCAGACATAATCCCCTTTTATGACACATATAGAAAAAAGGAAAGCGTACAGGAGGGAGAGAGCGGTGGAGGAAATTATGAATGCTGTTTTATTAGAAGTAAGAAATTTAAAAGATACATTATATTTTTATGAAGGAATTTTAGGTCTAAAGCCTAGTTCAGAAAGACCACAATTAGATGTTACGGGTGTATGGTATGATGTTGGTTCGACGAGAATTTGTATTATGATGAACCAAAACCGAACGCATGGGATAAATGCAGAGCGGATTACGTCTAAAGAGATACGGATTGTTATTTCTGATATAGAAAAGGTGAAGAAAAAGCTAGCTTTTTATCAAATATCGTTTTCTGAAAAACATAATCCGAATGGAACGGGCATTATCGTTTATGATCCTGATCAACATGAACTATACATTGAATCAAAAATAAGTTAGTTTTCATGTGAACATTTTTTCGCTAAGAGTGTGTGAAATATAGTGTGGGAGGGGAAGGAAATATGGATCGAACTTATGAAGAAAGCGCATTATTTGAACATAAATTTTGGTTAAGGGTGCTTGGAGATCATGCTCAATTTCTTTTAGATGCGTTAGCTCCAAAAGAAAAGGGAGACATTGATAAGGCGAGGCATTTTGTTTCGAAGTTTGAAAAGTATTTAAGTCGAATTCATACTGTAAACTTAGTTGCATTTGCCAAAGAGGCGAAACAAGCAGCTGAGGAAATGAGAACATTTAAGTTAAGTATTGTGCAGAAGCAGTTGGAAGGAAAAGTCACAATTCATTTTACTCCTACTTTTATTAATCATATGGTAAATGAAGTCGAAGAGTATATAACGGTATTAGAATATTTAATAAAAGGTGAGGTACCACCTATTTTTCACGAATTACATTATCACCTTGTTTGGTTAACAGATGCGGCTGGCCATGCGGGATCGATTGCCGGGGAACTTGATTTGGTGGAGAAACGTTTGAAGGAAAAAAGCGAGGAATATGCGAAGCATTTTGAACAATTTTATTTAAAAGCTGTTGAAATGACAGGGTATTTACGTACAGAACTTCATCATTTTCCAGCCTTGAAAAAATTCACGAAAGATGTCTCGTTAGAGCTCAATCTTTTCTCGCATTTTCTTCATGAGCTAGAAGAATTAGAGTTATCCGAGCAAATACTCAGCTCGCTATCCGCAAGAATGGCAGATCATATGGCAAGAGAAGAATGTTATTATTTATTGAAATTAGCCCAATCATCTGGTTTAGAGATGCCAAAATGTAATCCGCTTTAAGGATGCCTAGAAAAGCCACTTTATCGCGTGGCTTTTTATTTATGTTTTTATTATTTAAGGGAATGCTAAACAGGCATAAAAGGAGAGGTTGTATCAAATATTTGAAGGGATTTTTATAACATTTTCGATATAAAGGGGAGGAACTCTCGTCTTATTATTCTTTAGACCTTTGTCGTATTTGATAAAGGTTTTTTTATACAAAAAAGGAGGTCGTATCGATGAAAAAAATGATGAACAGATTCCGATTTATCTTTCATTTTCGCCGTTTTGGTCCATTTCTATATGAATTTTTCACTTCAAAAGACGTTGCTCTTTCCAAGAAAGTATTAACCGTCGCTCTTCTAATTGGATATGCAGCCTTTCCGTTTGATATCATCCCGGATTTTCTACTTGGATTTGGTATATTAGATGACATTGCTGTTGTGGCTTTTATTTTACAGTTTATTGTAAAAATGGCACCGCCACATTTACAAGAGAAATACAATATTAAGAAAGAGTAGAGGGGGATGCATGGACAGTTTCCTATGGAAGATTCGTTTGGAAAATAGATGAATGATACAAGCAAATGGATGAAGAGGGCATACATATATAGGGAATGTGGTAAGAGAGAGGAGATAGAGAAACTATGGCTTGTAATTGTTCTGTAACCGCTTTAACTTGTTGTCCAGATGAAAGCAACAATTTTGTACAAGATAAAGTCTGTAATCCTTGGTCTAGTTCGGAAGCTAGTACGTTTACGGTCTATGGAAATAATATTAACCAAAATATCGTAGGGACTGGTTATCTAACATATGACGTTGGGCCTGGAGTGAGTCCTGCAAATGCGATTACGGTGAATGTATTGGATTCGGGTGGAGGAATTATTCAAACGTTTACAGTGACAGAAGGAATGAGCGTTGCTTTTACGTTCCGTCGCTTTGATGTGATTCAAATTGTAACGCCGGCTACGCCAGTAGGCACGTATCAAGGAGAGTTCTGTATTACAACGCGCTATGTCATGTCATAAAGGGGGATTTGAAATGGAAAATTATAGTGCGAACCTTTCGTGTTGTGCAAATTCGCAAAAAAATATTGTACAAGATAAAGTGTGTATAAATTGGACTGCATCCGCGGCACCTGCAATTATTTATGCCGATAATATTGCACAAGATATTTATGCATCAGGGTATTTGAAAGTAGATACCGGAACAGGTCCTGTTACGCTCGTTTTCTATAGTGGTGGTATAGGCGGAACGGCTGTAGAAACGATTACGGTGGCTACTGGAAGCGGTGCATCCTTTACAGTTAGACGTTTTGATACTGTGACAATTTTGGGAACAGCATCCGCGGAAACTGGCGAGTTTTGTATGACAATCCGATATACTTTAATTTAGCGAAATATAAAAAAATCGTGTGAACAAAGAAGCTGTTCACACGATTTTTTTATAAAATGTGGGACGCACTTACATACAATCACTTTTGAATTTACAGTATGTAATTTGACAACAATAGCGGCCTTCTATATAGACAGAAGGATCACTTGGTATATTGATAAGAGAAACAGACTGTAATCCTGAACCGGTATATGAAACAGTATTGCCTGGCAAGGCGGTTAACGTATTTGTCGTTTCACCTACAATTTGTACAGTAATCGCGGTTGTACTGTTTCGATTATTGTATACAGAAATACTACCTGATAATGACGACAGTCCATCTCCTTTCCAAAGTTCGAAAGTGGAGTCTGATTGTTTTAATTGATTTGTTTCAGGAAGAAACGTGTCATTTGTAATTAGGAAATTCCCTACAAATTCATTTGTAACGAATTCAGCGTTTGATATAGGAGGGGGGGGAGGACATGGGACTTCACATATAATAGATAAAGGAGCAAAACAGCCTATTTTTTTATGCTTTTGCATCGACATTCCCTCCTTATATGATTCGTTCTTACTATTATTAAATGTTGGACTATACTTGTCTTATTAATAAAGATTCATAAATCCGTCGTCTTTTTGAAAAGAAGACAGTGATGTGTAACTTCATATAGAAATGACACTCTATTTACAGTATTGTAATAGCCTTCATAAACAGTTCGATTTAGATTAATATGCTTTCGTTACAATAATCCTTGTATTGGATAAACCAAACGAGGAGGAGTTAGGTAGGGTAGAAAATTGCATGAAAGCTAAGAAATTTAATCAGCGTATTCGCACTTATATCATTTCCATAGAATCCTTCGATTCAAGCAGAGGAGACAAAGCTTATATTTCCAGTTGTAAGTGATGTGCATATCAAAAATAGTGGTGCAGATGATATATTTCGCTGGAAGCGAGCGATTGAGCAGTTGAATATGCTTGTGCTGAAGCAAGATATATTTGTTATTGTGGGAGACTGTACAGATACAGGTTCAGGAGGGTAATATGATCGTTTTATGCAGATGATGGGCTTCTTTTTTGCTATACTAAAAGTAGAAGAAGCTTGAATAAGGGAGCGAATGACTTTGGAAGAGAAAAAACTAAAAAAAATTCTTGAATATGTATGGATCGCTGTTGTGCTCCTTGTTGGATATTATTTTTTGAAAGATAAAAGCATATGGATTTTATTTGTAATGACATTTTTATTGGCTGGGTTAGGAACGTTATTCATTAACTTTTTCTTTGACAGTGTAGCAGTATGGAAAAAGAAGAAAGACAAAAAATAATCGAATAGAAAGATATGAGAAATCGCTCGCTTTATGGCATAGTGAGCGATTTTTTTATAGTGAAAGTTTAAGTTTGTTTTGTTTGTCAGGAGATATAGTCCTATAACAAGCCAGAAGGTAAAGCTAATCCACGTTATTGCGGAAGGTTACTCATTCAATATACGCAATAGCAATGATCGGGAATATTGGGACAAAAGGAGTCCGGAATCTTCTTTTGAAATTTGGATGTGTTTTAATAAAGGAATCTTTCCTCTTTGATTAACGCGGCTCAATATATTAGAAACACGAACTTGTCCAGACATAACGACTAAAATAATAGCATTTCTGTAGTAATTCAGAGTATTTAATGAAATAAAAATGCAACAAATAAAATGGCATTAGTAAGGAGAGACTATCGTTAGGAATAGACGTATTCTATAAAGTAGGAGAAGATGCTATGCTGTTTTACTTTGAACTAGTTGTTATTTTACTTTGTACAAAACTAGCTGGTGACATTAGTGTGAGACTTGGTCAGCCATCTGTATTAGGAAAATTAATTGTTGGTATTATTATTGGTCCGGCAGTTTTAGGGATTATTGATAGTTCAGAACTCATTGATGAGCTAAGTGAAATTGGTGTGTTACTTCTTATGTTTATGGCAGGGCTAGAAACAGACTTAGAAGAACTAAATCGTAATTTAAAATCATCATTTGCAGTTGCAATCGGCGGTATTATTCTTCCTTTTCTCGGTGGTTATTTAGCAGGAATTGCGTTTGGGATGATGCAGTCACATGCCATTTTCTTAGGATTATTACTTTGTGCAACTTCCGTCAGTATTTCTGTTCAAACATTGCGTGATTTAGGGAAAATGAATACGAGGGAGAGCACAACCATTCTCGGAGCTGCCGTCTTTGATGATGTCATTGTTGTAATTTTATTAGCTTTTGTTATGAGTTTTTTAGGGACACAGGATGTGAATGTTACGCTTATGATTGCTAAAAAAGTCATCTTTTTTAGCAGTATTGTTGTAATTGGGTGGAAAGTCGTTCCGTGGATTATGCGCATGTTAGTGCCGCTTCGCGTATCAGAAGCATTAATTAGTGCAGCACTTATTATTTGTTTTTCCTTTGCTTATTATAGTGAACAAATGGGGGTTGCCGGGATTATCGGAGCTTTTGCAGCCGGAATTGCCATATCGCAAACGACATATAAGCATGAAGTAGAACATAAAATTGAACCGATTGCCTATGCTATTTTTGTACCAGTCTTTTTTGTTAGTATCGGAATGGAAATTACATTTCAAGGGATTGGAAACCAAATTTGGTTTATCGTTTTGATGACGATAATCGCAATCTTGACAAAATTAGTTGGATCAGGACTAGGAGCAAGATTAACAGGATTTAATTTGAAATCGTCGATTGGTATTGGAGCTGGTATGGTGTCACGCGGAGAAGTAGCACTTATTATCGCGGCAAATGGATTAACCGCAAATTTATTAGCAAAAGAGAATTTTACCTCAATCGTCATTGTTGTTATATTAACGACGATTATTACACCGCCATTGTTAAAGAAATATTTTGTATAAAAGGAAGGGCCTGTACTACTGGACGGGCTCTTTTTACATTTTTAGTAGCAGTGATTTGATGAAATTTGTCGATTGGTCGATATCTCATGTCGAACCGCCGATATATTTGAAAAATCGCTGATATATAATGAGTAGGATGGAACGAAAGGGGGTGATTAAGCTACAATAAAAATAAGAGTAAGGAATGGAGGATATTTGGTGAAGGCGTCAACACTATTATTTAAAATTAAAAATGATATGGATCAATTCTCACCCGCTGAAAAAAAGGTCGCGCAGTATATTATGGAACATGCTGAGATTGTTCCAAATTTAACGACGAAAGAAGTGTCTCATAATGCGGGAGCTAGTGAAGCAAGTGTCGTGCGCTTTTGTAAAACGATTGGTATTGGCAGCTTTAAAGCATTTAAACTAGCGCTTGTTCGTGAATTAACAATTGCCGATTATAATATTAATGATTTTTCCGTGCTAAATACAGAAGATGGTCCGTTTGATTTGTTTAATAAAGTGACATATGTGAATAAGGCTGCCATTGAGGCAAGTGTGACAGCAATTGATAAAAGAGAGTTAGAAAAAGCAGCAGATGCTATTTTAAAGGCGAGAACGATATTATTTTACGGAGTTGGCGGATCTGCTGCACCAGCAATGGATGGAGCATATAAATTTACAAGACTTGGGTTTACAGCAATGATGCTTTCTGATTTCCACATGATGCTTCCGCTTATTACGAATTTAAAGACAGGCGATGTCTTTGTTGCTATTTCAACATCGGGGCGTACAAAGGATGTATTAGAGGTGGTGCAGTATGCGAAGAAGCAAGGGGTAACTGTTATTGCCATTACGAAACTTGACCAATTATCGCCATTATATAAAGAAGCTGATATTCATCTTTGCATCCCAGATGTAGAGCAAGATTACCGCATTGCAAGTATTGCATCGCGAATGACACAATTAAATATCATTGATGCATTATATGTCATTACATTTAATCGGATGGGCGACCAAGTGTTGGATCGCTTTATGGAAACAAGAGCGGAAGCAGATCGGTTAAGAAAGTTAAAGTGAAACTGTACATATAGTGCTTGCTGGATTTCTTTACGAGCAGCAAAATTCTCCTCGCGAAATCTTACATAATTGTCATCTTTACGTAAGGTTTTTAAATGGTTTCATGATTATTCTTATGAAATAATAAAGACATAAGAAATCATTCTATTTTTTGAGGTGAAAGAAATGAACGGAAATCATATATTAGCTTCTTTAAGTTACTTTAGTATCTTTTTTGCACCATTTCTTCTTCCAATCATTATTTATTTTGTTGCAGAAGAAGAAGTGAAATATCATGCAAAGAAAGCTTTATGGACACATTTCATTCCGTATGTAGTTGTATTCATAGGTTTTGTAATGTCTAGTGTATTTGGACTAAGTTCAGCGAATAATGGTGCAGTTGGTATTGCTGTTATCGCTACATTTGTAATTGCGGGTATCGTAAGTATTTACTATTTCATTTGGAATATTGTAAAAGGGATTCAAGTGTTGAAATCAATTTAAATGAATGAAGAGCCTGTTCTTTTGAACGGGCTCTTTTTTATATTAGAAAGACACAATTTCGTCATGAATGAAAATGAAATTTCATAAAATGAATGGTGAATATTGATTTTAAATTTCTTAGTTATATAATAAAAGTGTGAAATAAAATTTCAAGGAGGGCGAAAGAATGTTAGAGCGTTTATCGACAGAATATCGGAATAAAAACACGATGAATTTAGATGAAATGAGTATAAAAGAGGTTTTAGAGGCGATGAATCAAGAAGATCGTAAAGTCGCGATAGCAGTACACAAGGAGATGGAACAAATTGAAAAAATCGTTCGAAATGTAATTTCATCTTTTCAAAATGGTGGACGCTTAATTTATATCGGTGCTGGGACAAGTGGCAGATTAGGTATTTTAGATGCTGTTGAATGTCCTCCTACATTTGGTACAGATGAGAGACAAGTACAAGGATTTATAGCCGGAGGAATGAAAGCGTTTACTAAGGCGGTGGAAGGTGCAGAGGATTGCGAGGAATTGGCGATAGAAGATTTAAAAGGGATTCAGCTAAATGATAAAGATACAGTGATCGGAATTGCGGCGAGTGGTCGCACACCATATGTCATTGGTGGATTAAAATATGCAAATTATGTTGGGGCAAAGACAGCGAGTATTTCTTGTAATAAAGGGGCTGAAATGAGTCAGTTAGCACAAGTGAGTGTAGAAGTAGAAACGGGTGCTGAAGTGCTAACTGGATCGACACGATTAAAAGCGGGCACGGCTCAAAAGTTAGTACTCAATATGATTTCAACGGCTTCGATGATTGGTATAGGAAAGGTATATAAAAACTTAATGGTCGATGTTCAATCAACCAATCAAAAATTAGTAGAACGTTCTAAACGAATTATTATGGAAGCAACAGAGGTAGATTACAAGGAGGCAGAGGCGTATTACGAAAAGGCAAATCGGAATGTGAAAGCAGCAATCGTTATGATATTACTACAGTGTGAATATGGGGAAGCACTTGAAAAATTAAAAGATGCAAAAGGATTTGTGAAGAAGGCGCTATAGAAATGGAGAGGAGAGATTCTACCATGAAGAAAGAACAGCGGATGGCAAATGACATTACAGAGCAACTTGGGGGAATACAAAATGTACGCAGCATTGCACATTGTATGACGAGATTACGTCTTACACTTCATGACGAAAGTAAAGTGAATATGGATCAATTGAAAAAAGTTGACGGTGTAATGGGCGTTATTGAAGATGAAACATTACAAGTTGTAGTTGGACCGGGAACTGTCAATAAAGTAGCGGCTGAAATGGAAGCGTTGACAGGGCTGCGAATGGGGGAAGTGGCTCATGATAACCATCTAGAAGACATTGGACAAGAAATGAAATCCGCCATTAAGAAGAAAAATAATACACCAGTGAAAAACTTTTTGCGAAAAGTAGGAAGTATCTTTATTCCGTTAATTCCTGGTCTTGTTGCTTCAGGAATTATAAATGGGGTTGCGAATTTTGCTAAAAATGCAGGGGCAGATCCGAATGCGACGTGGCTGCAAATCTTGCTTTTAATGGGTGGCGGTATTTTTACATTTTTAGGGATTTTAGTGGGGTGGAATACAGCGAAAGAATTTGGTGGTACACCAGTTCTCGGCGCAATCGCGGGTATTTTAATTTTCAACCCGGCTATGGCGGATGTGAAAGTATTTGGTGAAGCGTTAGTACCGGGGCGCGGTGGTTTATTTGCAGTAATCTTTGCAGCATGGCTCATGGTTATTGTGGAAAGACAAGTTCGAAAAGCGGTTCCAAATGCTGTTGATATTATAGTGACGCCGCTTATTACAGTATTAGTTGTCAGTTTAGTAACGATGCTAGCTATTCAGCCAGTTGCGGGATTATTATCCGATGGAATTACAAGTGGAATAAATGCAATTTTAAATATTGGAGGAGTTATTGCAGGTGCGGTGCTTGCAGGAACATTCTTGCCCCTCGTTATGGTTGGACTACATCACGGACTTACACCGATTCACATGGAATTTATTAACCAAACACATGTAACGCCACTGCTACCAGTTTTGGCAATGGCAGGAGCTGGGCAAGTAGGGGCAGCGATTGCGATTTTCGTGAAAACAAAAAATAAACGCCTTCGTAATGTCATTAAAGGGGGACTGCCAGTTGGATTTTTAGGAATTGGCGAACCGTTATTATACGGGGTGACATTACCGCTTGGGAAACCATTTATTACAGCTTGTTTAGGTGCGGCTGTTGGCGGTGCTTTTCAAGCAGTTATGAAAACGGCTTCACTTGGAATCGGCGTATCAGGGATATCGTTAATTCCGCTCATTGCCGATAATAAATATTTACTCTATTTCCTTGGCTTAGTAATCGCTTATATTTTCGGCTTTATTTTTACGTATTTCTTCGGATTTAAAGAAGAAATGGCAGAAAATATATAGGGGCTATCCTCTTTTTTTCCAGGGGAACTTGAACTGTACCCTATAAAATGGACAGTTTCATAAAAAGACCTTTAAAAATCAAGCACTTAAAAGATGGTTCTGGTATTGTACCGGAGCCATTTTTTTAAGTGTTCACGATTCGGGGTACAGTTCAAAACGAAAGATTCATAAAAAACTGAAAGAAGACGATTTACCTCGCCTTCAAAAATACGAATCTCATTAGGAAACGTTTGGTAAGCGCAATAGCTTCTCGAAAACAAATCCAGATGCCACGTTTATGCGCATGAAAGAAGATCATATGAACAATGGTCAATTGAAAGCAGGATATCATGTACAAGTAGGAACGGAAAATCAGTTTATTATCGGATATTCACTTCATCAAAATCCAACAGATACGCGTTGTTTCGCACCATATTTGGAGAAATTGGCACAATCAAATTTGCCTTTCCCGACAAGGAGCGTCGCTGATACGGGATATGGAAGTGAAACGAATTATGTATATGCGGAGGAGCAAGAATTTAAAGTATTGATTCCCCCACCTATGATGAGAAAAGAAGAATCCCCTTCATATAAAAAGGAGATTCGCCACGCAAGTAACTGGGAATATAAAGAACACGACGACTATTATATTTGTCCAAATAACCGAAAAGTAATGTTTAAACAGTATTTACAACGTACCGATTCCTACAGTTATACAAGAGATTTTAAAATATATGAATGTGAAGAGTGTTCGAAGCATTCAAAGAGAAATGTACAAAAGCGAAGGGAAATCGCCAAGTACACTACAACCCAGTGTATGAAGAATGAAACGCGAAAGCAAAACGAAGCCTTTGGTCTGACGAAGGAGCACAAATCTACGCCAAGCGAAAGATAGAAGCAGAAAGTACGTTCGGTCATATCAAGGGCAATCGGTCGTTCCGTCGATTCTCGTTACGAGGATTGGCAAAAGTAACGATTGAGTTTGGGTTGATTGCCATAGCCCACAACTTCCTCAAACAGGTGGAAAAAACCGCTCGTTTGAGAAAGAAAATCGAAAAAATAACAAAACCCACGGAGAAAATACATTTTCTCCGTGGGTTTTAGTCATTTAAAGGAGCTTTTGGGACAGTTCCTTTTCTCATATCTATTCCTACTCATAAAAAATGTAACAGAACAAATACTGGTCATTAACATATATTGAGCTATATCCATAGTAGTTAGATATTCGTAAGAAGTGGGATATCCCAAATATAAAAAAATACTAATCAATCCTGATCCTAAAAAAATATATATTATAACAGAAAATATAAAGTTATATTTATTTAATAAAATAATATACCTGAACAGTAGTTCACCTAAAATACAACCAAATAAAACCATTGGGGCTCCCAAAATACATGCAGCTAATGTTGCTTGGATTGTATTAACATAGACATCAATAAATATATTGTATTTAGATTTCCCCTCCAACAGCACGTAATTATACTGTTGGATTATATTTATAATGATTAGCAAGCTTAATACTGAATATGCATAGGATACCAAGAATTTCTTCAATCAAGTGCACCTCATCTCTATTTCAATATAGCTATCAAAAGTAATTAAAAATATAACATTATTAGTAAAAACTCAGCGCTCTCCAGCAACTGAGTTTTTACTATATCTTAGTATGATCTTAATTAACTGTATTCCTTGGAAATACTGCTAAAAATTCTACTGTAGATACACCTGGAAATAGAGCCCAAAATTCTAATACTGGATGCAATGTAGCTGTATGAAGAGTTACTACATTATCAAACCGAGGCTTAGCTCCTGAGTATAGCGCATTATAAAATTCATGGTTTGGTGCTCTATCATGGAAACCTGATGTTGCTCCACTACCATTTCTATTAAGAGTTACAGCTGCAAGCGCATCTATATCTGGCGCTCCTTTAACTAATGGATTTGAAGATGCAACTCTCATTATAAAATTAGCTTGTGTAGGCGTTGCAGATATAACTTTATAAGTTAAATCAGTATTAGCATTTGCTTTACCTTTTCTAGATACATTATTATTATCGACTCCGTGAGTCCAACCAGTTTCCTTATTAGAACTGAATTCTGCAGGGGTGCCTACCCAAGCTCCACCTGGTTTCATTTTCCAAGTAACTTTAACATCTAACCTCGTTCGGAATTGATCTGAGAAGAAACTAAATCTTCTTCTTGTGTCACCTTCAAAATATTTGTAACCAGATCCGAGTGGTCCTTCCACTTGAGCCATTGGAATAAATGTTTGATATCTAAATAAATATCCAAAATCAAAAGTATCAGCCGCCATATATTTTGATGGAGATTGAGCTGATTTCTGCATTGCACTCCATCCTGGTTTATCTACATATGTAGAAATTTCCTTTTCTTCGCATCCTAATTCATTTTTTTGATGTTCTGTAAGATTAATATCAGATGCTTTTAGAGAATTTACTTTTTCTTCAATCTTTTCTGCAGGAACACTCTTAAAACCTTTAATATCATAATAATTTCTATACGGATCATCTTTTGAAGATATATTATCTGCCTTATTTACAGCAGCTTTTTGAACAACTGACCTTTGGGATTCTATAAATTCATTTTTATTAGTTGTTGTAACATACTGACCATTTTTATAAACTTGATAAGTATTCCCATCAGTTGGTACATTTCCCCACGTTACTTTTACCATTCCGCCAGATTCAACCGTATTTATATAAGCATCTGTCATTGGATAAAGTATTTTACTATCATTTTCATTTGCAGCTGCCATACTGACATTAGCTTTTTCTGGGCTTAAAAATGCTTTTCGAACTTGTTGCTTGTCCTCTTTTGTTTTTAACGTGACAGCATTAATTTTACTTTCATTTAAGATATTTCCCTGATTATCATACGAAATTAATTTTAACGCATACGAATTAGAAGATTCCAAATCTGAAACAGTAAACTTTGTATCAGAACCATTCCAAATTTCTTCCCATTGATTATTATCATTGAATTTTTGCAACTTATAATTAGCTACAATGTTCCTTTTGTTCCAAGACAATTGGATAGAGTCTGAAGAACTCACTACATCCACATTTTCTCCATTGGTATTTAATTGTTTTTCATTACTACTTAGTTCTGTTTTAGAAATAGATGCACGCTGAACATTTGAATTAATCTTCTTACATACTTTCTCTCCAATAAGATTAATCCATTTATCACCTTCCCATGTCGCTATCTTTAACCAGCCATTAGGAATCTCTTCTAAAACCTTGACGGTCTGTGGCCCATATGGAATTCCACCATTTGCAAAATCAGAAGAATACGAAGGTTCATTATATGCGTAATATAGATTTTGTGGTATATACATTTTAGCACCATTCAATGCAACCCATTTAGGACCTTCCCAAGTTACTACCTTCCACCAGCCATCTTGACGTTTTTCCATTACAGCAAGGAATTTTTGTGGCCCAAATTGATTGCCCCCATTCCCTTTAGCTGATGTAAAAGAAGGTTCGTTATAAACATAAAAGTTATGATCAACTACTCTTGTCTCTGTAACATCTGGATACATCCATTTGTCGCCTTCCCAAGTTTGGACTTTTAACCAACCTGCAGTATTTCCATCAACTACTCTAATAGTAGTAGGATTATACGGTTTTTCCATATTTCCTTTTTGAGATGCAAACGATGGTTCGTAGAACACTAAAAATGGCTTATCAAAAGCTTTAAGTTCTCCGTCTGGATTAATCCACTTATCACCTTCATAAGTAACTACTTTCCACCAACCATTCGCTCGCTTCTCTTTAACACCTAAAGCTATTTGTGGTCCAAATTGATTGCCTCCATTAGACTTTTGAGAATTAAACGATGGCTCATTATATGCATAGAACCATTTGTTTAAAGGCTGTTTAACTACTGTTTCTTCTGCAAAAGAAATGTTGTTAAATGAAGGAATAACTAAAAATAATAACATGAAAATTGAAAAATACTTCTTCAATACCTTTTTCCTCCTTCAGAAAAATATTATATAAAATAGAAATACATATTATATAATGTCATATTTTAGTAGGGGTTTCAATAAAATACAAGCAGACTTCTTATTTACTTAACATAAATTAGCGCTATACTTTATTGGTAGAGGAGGAACCTGGGGTTAAGTAATTAATAGTATTAGCTAGGTTAAAAAAAGTACTTGTAGGAGCATAGCCATCAAGTTAACAAAAACACTCCAGATGCTTTCAGCATCTGGAATGTTTTTGTTAGATATAGAATACAAGTTTCTATATTTGGACATACTCAAATAAGACTTCAACATATTTATTTTTTAAGCGATGTGTTGAAGTGAATTTGTATATTCTTGAGTGATGCCAAGAATATCAAATGGTGAATATTTGGTATACCGATGCGCCTTCCTACCATTTTTCGACAGGTCTTCGAATAATCTGATAAGAATGGGAATTATGTCTCGACAGGATGTGAACAGCACATCGAGTATACTTGGAAAATAAATATATAATATATGTTGCCTTATATTCACTGATTTCTTTATGTTTCCTCTCCCATATGAGTCTCCGCATTTTATAAGTTATACTTGCGATAAGACATAACGCAATCAACTGTCCATACGAATGGCACTGGAATCGTTCGAGTTTTATCTTTTTAACCGCATGAATACCTAAAATAGATTTCCATGTTTTAAACAAAATTTCAATTTGCCACCTAAGGGAATAGAATTGATAAATCTCATGTGCTTTCATATCTGTTTCTTTTATATTTGTAATAAATAAGTTGATTCCACTTGCGTATGTAGGCATTCGTCTTTTTTCTTTTTTGTGCCGTTCTAATCGCTTCGTATGTTCAGACTTTGTTAATTTATAGATGATCAAACGTGTTACTTGTTTTTGATGAAATCCAATATATACGCAAGGCAACTCGATATGTTCTCCCTCTTTTAATTGTTTTGAAGTGGCTTCTATATCAATCAGTTCCCACATGTCCTCTGTTTTTCTATATACTTGTGTATTCCAACGGATACGCGAAATATAAGAAGCTCGCTTTTCCTCCATTTTCTTAAAATCATCAATATAAAAATACCCCAAATCTCTGACACATAAATCTCCTGGTTCTAATGCATCTGTTCGAGTTTGTCCGTATGCATTATCATTACTAACTGCATGATTCACATCCATTTGAAGAAAGTTTCCAGATAATAAAGCATACTCCAGTTGAATTTTGACTCCAGCTTCTGATCCACCACCACCAAAACCTTTATATATATGAGCGTAGTGCTTGGGAAGTTGAAACATGGTAGAATCTAAGATTCGAATTTGTTTAAAATTCCCTACTATCAATGGAGTTGGACAAATATTCTGATGGAATAGCCTTGCAAAAATTCGTTTAAAAATTTGAACGGTATGAGGGATAAAACGTTGATTCAGTCCTTCAGAAGATAGGGAAACGCCTGTTGATTCATTTAATTTGGTACAAAGACTAGCTAATGATTCTGTACCAATTGTTTTACTTAGAAAAACGCATAAAGAAACGATATCCTGTGCTTTACATTTCCTTGCACGTTGAATCATTCCTGTTTTTCGTGCAAGTGATTCTAAAAAGGAAAGTGAAAATGTACCTTTTAGTTCTGGTTCTAATAATTGAAGTTCTTCCGTAAGATTCATTGAAGACATAAAAACAGCCATCCTTTCATGGATACTCCATGAAAGGATGGCTGTTTTTGTTGAAAATTATACATACGTAACCTTAACTTGATGGCTATGACTTGTAGGAGTGCTTTTTTTAGAAGAAAATATACATAAGATATATAAGATGCATTAATATGCTTTTTGCGATGTAATTAAATCCATATTATTTTAATTCTGTATGTTTTCCTCGCTCGCCATTATAATCTTGTTCAAATTTAACTTTACCTGTATGAGGATTATCCCAACGTATGTATTCGTACCATATGTTGGGTTCATCTTTAAATTTAATATATACTCCGTATTGATTTATTTTACTACTAAAAAAAGGCTTAATTTCTAAAACATCTGACTTCGTATAGCCTTTTTCTTCTAAGTTCCACATTATACCTATAATGGTTTCTTCTCTTAATTTCGGATCACCTGTAATGAAATAACGATCTATTATGCTTTTTCCGATTATAAATAAACTAATTATAAGTAATAAAGATGTAATTATAAGAGCTCCTTTTTTTATGTATAAATATCCTCCTTATTTTAATTTATCCTTTATATGAGAATAAGGGAATTATACGGTAAATTGTAGATTTAGGAGTAAATAAAAGACACCTGAGTTGCCTTCTTCCAACTTGAACCACTTTAATTTTAGTAATATAACGTCTATTCAAATATTATCTTATCATGTTAAATTATTTTATACATTAAGAAATATAAAATACTACTCTTCATAGCTCTCTGTTGATTTTTTCCATACGGAAGAATACTTAGTGGCATTTTCTTCTATTTTTGTTCCATCCAAAAAGTAGTTCTCCATAGATATGTAGTTTTGTTTCAATAAGAGCTGAATTAATTCTGAGAAAAGAGGTTCAATCCTATCTTTCATTTGTTCTGAGCGAAAGTGATTAATTGTTCGAAAGTCGGGCATTTGTTGCCCAGATAACCACATCATTGGTAGGTATTCTCGTAAGGATTTGGCAATATCACGACAAGAATAGATTTTTTGCGTATACGCATAGAGAATCACTTTTGTCATCATTTTTGGGTGGTAGGACCTACGGCTACTCCCTTGATAACGAGAAAAGAATAAATCATCACTGACTTGTTCTACCATCTCATGGATGACTCTTGCCACATGATTTTCTGGGATTCAATCGCTATAATCCATTGGTAGAATCAATTGCCCAATGTTATAATGAATAAAAGTAACTGAATGGTTACTCATAAAAAAATCGCCTCTGCTTTCGTTTTTTTGTTAGTTTGGTTGCTTACAATTATACAGGATGAGGCGATTTTTTTTGTGCAAAAAATAAAAGGGCTGCCCATAAGTCGGTTTCACCGACTTATGGGACAGCTCCTTTTTCTATTAATAGAAAGGAAGATTTATATGCTAGGAGTTTCGATTTATCTTGCAAAAGAGGGAATAAAGAAACAAGAAGAATGGTTAAAAGTTGCGAAGGAAAATGGATTTTCATCTATTTTTACGTCTCTTCATATACCAGAAGATGACCCGAATACGTATAAAGAACTCATACAAATACTTGGAAGACAGGCACAAAAATATGAAATGGAATTAATGGTAGATGTATCTTCAAAATCATTACACCATTTAGGCGTTTCATATGAAAATGTAGAAGAGCTAGTAGGCTGGGGAATTACTGGTTTACGTATGGATTATGGGATAGAGCCAAAGCAAATTGCTCATATATCTCGTAAGATGAAAGTCGCATTAAATGCAAGTACAATCACACCATCTTTTTGGGAGGAACTTTGTAAGGAGAATATAAGAGTCGATTCCGTAGAAGCATGGCACAATTTTTACCCGCGTCCGGAAACGGGATTAGCAAAATCGTTTTTACAAAAGCGAAATCACTATCTACATCAATGCGGAATGAAAACGATGGCTTTTATTCCTGGTGATGGTGAAAAACGGGGCCCGTTATATGAAGGGCTACCAACTTTAGAAAAGCACCGATATATGCGGCCGCTTGAGGCATATTTAGAATGTGTACAAGAATGTGGTGTAGATAAAGTGTCAATCGGGGATATAAGCGGGAGTTTGCAAAGTGTACAAGACATTGCATGTGCAGAAAAAGGCGTGATTCCTATTCGTTATACACCTTGTATAAATGAGAAGAAGATAGTAGAGAGAATAGAAAGAGTACATACGAATCGGTTTGATCCAGCACGTGATGTCATTCGTTCTGTTGAATCAAGAGAAGAAAATCCGGTTAGATTACGAGCAGAGAACACAGTGGAACGAAAGTGCGGAAGCATTATAATTGATAACGAATTATATGGCCGATATGCAGGAGAGTTACAAATAACGCTTCAAGATTTACCAGAGGATGAAAAAGTGAATGTAGTTGGAAAGGTAGTAAAGGAGGATATTCCGCTATTATCTTATGTGAAGGCAGGACAAAAATTGAAACTTATAGGAGTGAAAAAAACGCCGTAACATCACGGCGTTTTCTTTAATGATTGCGCACAAGTGGTGTACGCGGCTGCAAGGTAGCAGTTTTAAAATGAGAAAATAAATAACAACCTGTCACAACAATTGCTGTTCCTAACACTTGCACCCATGTTAACGCTTCGCCTAAGAAAAGGAATGCTAATATAGCAGTGAAAATAGGATTGAAATTTAAGAAGATTCCCGACGTTGTCGCTCCTAATTTTTGCACGCCAATATTCCAAAGGACCATGCAGACGACAGTGGAAATAAGCCCAGTGTAAAGCAAAGAAGTCACAAAGGAAGCATCGATTTTCGTCACAGTAAATGTGCGGATATGAAAAGGTAATAATAGGATGACACCGAAAATTCCCGAATAGAAAGTTGCTAGCATGGGTGATATTGTTTTCGTTGCCCATTTACTACAAACGGAGTAGATGCCCCAAATACAAACGGCAGCAATCATCCATACATCTCCACTATTGAAACGTAATGAAAATAAAATGGAAAAATCCCCTTTTGACAGAACGAGAAGAACCCCAAAAAAAGATAGAATCATAGAAAGAATTTGCAGCATATTAATCTTTTCTTTTAAAAATAAAGCAGAAAATAAGGCAATTGAAATTGCATTTAATGTCGAGATGAGCCCGACATTCGTAGCGGATGTGTTCTCAAGCGCTAAAAATTGAAAAATATTAAAAAGAGCAACTCCTGTAATTCCCATTAGCACTAGCGGCAGAAGAGCAGCACGCGGCGGAAGGAGTTTCTTTTCTTTCAGCCATACAATCGGTAATAAACAAACAATCGCGATAATCCACCTTAAACTTGTAAGTGTCATCGGCGAAGCATAATCAACAAGTGATTTTCCAACGACGAAATTTCCTCCCCATAATAAGCTTGTTAGTAATAATAATAAAATATAAAAATAAGGCATGACCTCAAACCCCTTTTACAAAATAAGAATGAATTGTAAATCATTTTAGCATTTTTTCTTCAAATCTAATATGTTCTTTTGTATAATAGTGAAAATTCAATAAAATATTTCGTCAATCATCTATTTAACGAAAAAAATTCGTATTTCATATGGTTGTGATGTGTTTTTTCGAAGAATCATCGGTAAGAAAAAAGGAGGAGTTTGATGGAGTCTTCCGTTATTAAGGTATTGGATGATTTAGATGTCCAAATACTCGATATTTTACAAAAGGAATCACAAGTAAGTAATGCGGAATTAGCGCGACGTGTAAATTTATCACCATCGGCAATGCATGCGCGCATTAAAAGACTGGAGAATGAAGGATTTATTGATAGACAAGTTGCAATTTTAAATCAAGAAAAACTTGGGTTTGATTTGTTATGCTTTATTTTTATGAGTACAAACATTCATCAAGCAGAAAAGCTAGAAGTGTTAGAAAAAGAATTACAATCTATGCCGGAAGTGTTAGAGTGTCATTGTTTAACAGGGGAATACGATTACTTACTAAAAGTAGCTAATCGAGATCGCAAAGAATTAGAACGTTTTATTAGAAAATTAAATAAGCTTGGCATTACAAAAATACAGACAAGTCTGGCGCTTCGTGAAATTAAATACTCTACTGTATTGCCGATATGGGATGCAAAAAATCTTAAATAAACTTTTATTACAACATATGCCGCTATGAAAAAACATCAAGTAAAAGCCCCCCACATACTGAAAAGCATCTGGGGGCATTAGATATATTCGAGGTTCAAATTTAAAGAGAACCTTTTTTCTTATTCTCTTTCAGTTCTTTTAAAAGCTGTAGTATTTGTTTTTCGTATTCGATTTTTTGTTTTAAGTACTGTATAAGGTATAGAGCTAGTACTATTCCTATGAAGTATAAAGAGAACTTCGTAATCATATCGATAAAGACTACGAGGAATGAAGTGCCGAGGTGCCAACGAAATGGTGCAACTACTAGTAAACTTAAAATCAAAGCTAACCATAAAAATTTTTTATTCATTTTTATCGCTCCTTTTAAAGAGTTGATTAACTAAATCTTATAGGTAATGAAGAAATTCGTTTCTTTGTTTTTGGTACAATCATATATTTGATATAAATTATGCCAATGACTGTAAACAAACAAATGTGTAGCACTTGCCACGTAGATAGAAGGATGATGCTAGCACATAGTATCAGTTGAATACTTGCTAGAAAAGAGATAAGTGTAAGAAATTGACGCATTCGTTCATTCGTTTCAATCGGATACAATGCGACAATCATATTTCTTGAAAAATATGTCCATAGAGAGCGCATTTGCATTGATGTCATATATAGGAGGCAGTAAGTGAGAGCACTTTTTACAAATACGTTTGGTACGAAATAAACAAGGAAAGAGCCAATCATTGTGAGCCGCATATATAGACCGAAATAATCATTTGCACGTAAAAAAGATAGTGTATTTACATACAAAAACGTTTCTCGGTTTTGATATAAGAGTACTTCAATCCAACTAGTAAGCCATTTCCTTTGTTTTATTTGTTTTTTCAGTTGTGGTACATCGGTAAAGATGCTGGCAAATTGATAGAAATGAATGTCCATCTTTTCTTCTTGCTGAATGAGATAGTCCCAAGGTATTTGCTTTTTCGGTTGTTTGTTTGTATATAAAAGTGTAACGACAAGAAAGAAAAAAAAGCTTCCGAGTACGATTACGTTTGTATAAGAAAAAAGAGTATACAGAATGAGTACGTTAAGAATTGCTCGGACAGTAAGCCATATGTTTTTCTCAAGGCGCTCTTGCCATATCCAATGTATGTATACATTCCATCCTTTTACTAGTATAAGAATGAAAAAGGAAGTGCATAAGGAAGGTAATGTCATATGTAAGATTTGCATGGCGAGCGGTGTGATGATAAGAAAAGTGAACAGTAATGGGAACAACTGAACGATATAATTATATAGAAGAGCTTTCTTAAAATAAGATGTTAATTGTTCTTCAAGCGCTAGTAAATAGACAGCATCAGGCTTCTGCAGAAACGTCCGAACCGGGCATCTCATGAGTATAATAGTAAGTAAAATAACGATGATGAATAATGAGATGACTTTAGAAGGAGACGTTTTTAAAAATTGTGCGTAATAATAAGCACCGATACATGTGAGAAAAATAAAGCTATACAAAAGTCCATTGATCATACGAGTAAAATATGTGAACATGTTTTGCAAATGCTTTTGAAAGCGAGCACTCCATAATGTTTCAATTGACATGTTTTTCACCTCTATTTCTATTATAAAGTGAAAATAAAAGCGAGCAAATTGCTTTAGGCAACTTGCTCGCTTTTATTTTGTTTTGTATCGCGATTCATTAATGGATAAAAGGCAAATCCGACTATAAATAAGCCGATTCCAAGAAGGAATGTTTTTAGATCAGAAGAGCCCGTTTTAATCACCCATAGTGCATAGCATAGTGCAATGACTGCAATGATTCCGTCTAATATTCTGGAACCTAGTTCATTTTTATATGTTTCACCAGTTACAACCAGTTTTAATTGGAAAATTGGTGAAACGAGATATGGAATTAAGTAAGCTAATGTTGATACCGTAATGACAAATGTATAAGCTTCAGCGATTGTACCTGATAATGTCGAGAATAGGAAAACTTGTGACATAATATTTGTCAGTCTTAGTGAATAAATGGGGCTTCCTTTTTTATTTGTTTTCGCAAAGAAGGAAGGAAAGAAACCTTCTTTTGCTGCTTGATAAGGTACTTCTGAGCTTAATAAAATCCAGCCTAAAATGGAACCGAAGAGAGAAGTAAGAGCAAGGAGCGCCATTAATTTTCCTCCGCCGTGCCCCATAGCGGCATTTAATGCATCAGCTAATGGACGTTCTGAAATCTGCAATTTATCTATGTGAAGAACACCCATTGTTAAGATGGTGATTCCTAAATAAATTGCAACAGTGATTAATAATCCAGCTACGGTTGCATGTTTCACTGTTCTTGGGGATTTTGCCCGATTTGATAAAAGAACAGCAGACTCAATGCCGATAAATGCCCAAAGCGTTGTTAGAGCTGCTAAGTTTACTTGTGAAAGTAGCCCATGCGATACACCTTCTTTATCAACAATTGGTGTGTACCATTGTCCAAACTTTGAAGCTTGGAATGCAAATAAAGTTACTATGATAAATAGAAGGAATCCTGTTACCTTTGTTGTTGTTGCTAAAAAGTTTAATTTTCCAGCTCCATTTACACCGTTTGTTAAAATGATATGTGTTCCCCATAATAAGAAAGAACACATGGAAAATGTAATGAGCTTTCCAACTTCCACATCGAAAGTACCGATTGTAAATAATAGTCGTGTATCTTTCATAATTGGGAAGAAAAGCGATAAATAACCTGCAAAAGATGTAATAATGGCAACATTACTTGCCCAGTTTGCGACCCAGTAGCCCCACACCATGCTGAATCCAGCCATTTTTTTCTTCTTAGGTGATGAGAATAAAGCATAAGCGTGACTTTGTGGTCCTGTCGTTAAATCCGAACGACGAATTGCTAAATTGCCAAAAACAAGGGCTAACATTAAAACACCGAATCCGGTTGTTAACCAAGCTAACGTAACACCAAGAGGGCTTGCTGTTTGTGCTAATGTACTTGGCACCATGAAAATACCAGCGCCAACCATATTGCCGACAACAAATGCTGTTAGTACCCAAAAGCCCCATTTTTTCTGTTGCATAAAAAATACCTCCAAAGTTAGTATAACCAAGTCAAGCAAGGAGATATGTATGTCTTCCGAAAAGGAAGTAAGGCAAGCTTCGTACAAAACAAAAAAAACACCTACGATCGTCGCACGTGCTTTCTATCTTATAGGAAACCCACGACATACCTCTCGATAGCTCTCCACAAACAGTTGTTTGTGACAGTTCTGCATTTATTAAATAGCAGACCCAGCAAGTGTGCATAGTGGACACATCTTACTTCGGCAATCATTCCTTTCTCATTTATTCATCGATGCCACTCCATCTCCTAAAATGATACTCTTAATGACTGCAACCTCTACCTCACCGAGATACGAATGAGGATTTATGTATTTAATTAACATAAACAAGGGTAACAAATGAATTTTTATACGTCAATGGATATAGCAATAATCAGATTATAGAGAAGAGTTTGTGATTAAGAATGGCTAGTGCGTTTTCAACGGGGTGCTATGAAATATTTGGACAATTATCTTTATTAGTACCGTTGGCTCGAAATAGGAAAATGCTTATTTCAGCGTAATGATACAACAGTTGAAATGTTAAAGTGTGTATAAAAAATAGACCCTTTAAAGAGTCTGTTTAAGCGTTTTTACCTTTTTTCTTCCCAAGAAATGAAATTATCAATGCAATCGGGGCAACAAAAGGTAAAACGGGAGTCCAACTAATGAAATAAAATATTGGTGCTAAGAAGGCCATCCCACCAAAGAACATTGATAATTGGGATTTTTTCTGCAATCCATAAATAACCAATAATAATCCTGCCATTATCAATATTATAAAAGAGATATTAAGCAAATTCATAAAATTACCTCCGACCAATCTGCAAAATAATTCCATATATATTATACAACAAATCACATGAAAATTTCATTTTATAAAAAACAACGATGTTTACGAAAATAGCTTTGAATAAAAAAGAAGCCGATCTAAAACTAGATTGGCTTCTACATATAAGATTAAACTAAGTTTAATACAGTTACTTTTTCACGCGTCATAGACTCAAGGCTTTTACGAATACCTTGTGCGCCCATACCAGAGCCTTTTACACCGATGAATGGGAAGTGGTCAGGGCCGCGTTCTGTACGTCCGTTAATTTGAACAGAACCAGTATCGATTTTGTTTGCAATTGCAAATGCTTTATTAATGTCTTTTGTGAAGACACTTGCTTGTAGACCAAACTCAGATTTGTTTGCAATTTCAATTGCTTCTTCATCAGAAGAAACGCGGATAATTGGAAGGATTGGACCAAATGGTTCTTCCCAAGCCACCTTCATTTCTTCTGTTACGTTATCGATAATTGTTGGATAGATTAAGTTGCGCTCACGTTTGTTACCAATAATAATTGTTGCGCCGTTTTCTACTGCATCGTCAACTAAACCTTGAACGAAATCAGCTGATTTATCGTCAATTAATGGAACGATTGTACTATCTTGTTCTGGAGAACCAACAGATAATGCAGCAACTTGCTCTTTTAGTAAGCTTACAAGCTCGTCCGCTACATTTTCATGTACAAGCACGCGTTTGATTGCAGTACAACGTTGACCAGAATATGAGAATGCACCGCTTACGATATGTTTTGCAGCTTCAGTTAAATCAGCATCTTCGCATACGATACCTGGGTCTTTTCCGCCAAGTTCTAATACAAGTGGAATCATAGCAGCTTTTTTCGCTAAGTGAGCACCTGTATTTGTACCACCTGTGAACGATACCATATTAATGCCAGGATGTTCGACTAAGTAGTCGCCAATTACAGAACCACGTCCTGTTACAACGTTTACAAGTCCTTTTGGAAGTCCTGCTTTATGAAGCGCTTCAACCATTTTAATACCACTAATTGCACCTTGTGTTGCTGGTTTAAAGATAACTGCGTTCCCCATAATTAGAGCTGGTGCAACTTTTGCAGCAGCTAAGTTTACTGGGTAGTTAAATGGTGAAATGGCTAACACAACGCCAAGTGGTGCGCGCTGAATAATTGCAAGTTTCGATTTCGAACCACCTGGGAAGCTATCGCCCATCATACTATCGCCATGCATATGAAGTGCTTCATCTACAGTGTAGCGAATCAAATCTGCTGTACGAACAACTTCTTTCTTCGCATCTTTATGACCTTTACCGACTTCTTTCATTACAATATCGGCAATTTCATCTTGCATATTTACGAGCTCATCAGCCCATTTATATAAAAACTTTGCACGATCTTGTAGAGATGCCGCTGCCCAATCTTTTTGTGCTTCTTTTGCAGATGCAATCGCTTCGTCTACTTCATCGCGAGTAATTGCTTGTACTTTACCGATTACTTCGTGTAAATACGGAGATACAATGTCAATTGTTTGACCAGAAGAGCTTTCTCTCCATTCTCCGTTTAAATAAAATTTGTACGTATTGCTAGTTGTCATGATTAGTCCTCCTAAAATAGCAACTTGTAAGAGTGAGTATATGGTGATTGTAGGCGGTTTAAGAATATATTTCAAATAAAATGTTTGTGAAAACGATTTCTTATTAAAAATATATTTTATATTTCTTTTTTACAATCATTTTTTTCCTTTTCAAGTCGCATATAGAATATGTCATTGTTATATCAATACAGTATTCTTTCAAGTTTATTTTACAATTATGTAAAAAAATAATTGACAGAAAAGTCCGCTAAGTTATAAAATTAAAAAATAGAAAATGAAAGAAGGAGGTGTGCGTGATGATTGTAATGGTAAATATGATGAAGTTAACTGTAGGAAAAGTTGAAATGAAACATTCATATCATTGCGCAACCTGTACGGAAAGATAAGGCTTTTTTGTTTTTGAAAGCGTGCGTTGCGTAATATCGTAACGTACGCTTTTATGCATTTTCGCATATCGTCAAGCGGCGGTATGCGTTTTTTTTGTCTTTATAATGAGGGGTTATTATATTTTTTTATGGCTTTTATCTGCTATTTTCGGGCAGTAAGACGACCGTTGCAAGAGTCAGGGAGGAAGCAAAGAAGAGGGGGGCGGGAGTTTTATTGTCTGTAACAACCCGATTGGTGAAGGCTCATAATCAGTAGGGGATGGAGAAAATCCTCATTCATGTAGGTTTCACTTTATAAAAAAGAGAAGGTGAAAACATGTGATGTATGTTTTTTAATCTAAAAGTGCTTGCAGTCAAGCTGGAATAAGAGGGGAGAGATTACATTGTTTTCAGTATTACAAAAGTTAAGATGGTTCTTTAAAGAACATTGGAAGAGGTACAGCATTGCAATTGGAGCACTTTTAATTGTTAATATCGTTGAGATTATTCCTCCGAAAGTGCTTGGTTTAACGATAGATCAAATAAAAACAGGATCTTTAACAAATGGAACGATTCTTGCGTATATTTGGGTTTTATTTGGAGTTACAATCGGTGGATATGTTCTGACCTTTATTTGGCAACATCAATTATTTGGTGGGGCATTTGTACTCGAGAAAACGATGCGTTCAAAATTTATGGGGCATTTGCTGAAAATGACGCCAACCTTTTATCAAAAAAATCGCACAGGTGATCTAATGGCGCGCGCGACGAATGATTTAAAAGCAATCTCCATCACAGCTGGATTCGGGATATTAACGCTCGTTGATTCAAGTTTATATATGCTCACTATTGTATTTATGATGGGGTTTTCCATTAGTTGGCAACTTACATTTGCGGCGCTTATCCCACTTCCGATTATGGCATATGCGATGAATGTATATGGGAAGAAACTGCATGAGAGATTTACAATTGCTCAAGATGCTTTCGGAGATATGAACGATAAAGTACTCGAATCGATTGCTGGTGTACGAGTGATTCGTGCGTATGTTCAAGAAAGGGCAGATCAAGAACGGTTTCAACATTTAGGAGATGATGTGTACGAAAAAAATATGAAAGTAGCTCGCATCGATGCGTTATTCCAGCCAACTGTGAAAATGCTTGTTGGTCTTAGTTACTTAATTGGTTTAGTGTACGGGGCATATCTTGTGTTTCAGACAACAATTACACTAGGTGAGCTCGTTTCGTTTAACGTCTATTTAGGAATGATGATTTGGCCGATGTTTGCAATCGGTGAATTAATTAATGTTATGCAGCGCGGGAATGCTTCATTAGATCGCGTGAATGAGACGTTAGCGTATGAGCCTGATGTGAAAAATCCACAGAACCCACAGATGATTCAGCAACCGAAGCAGATTCAGTTTGATCATGTTTCTTTTTCCTATCCTTCATCAGCAAAAGTAAATTTAAAGCAAGTATCGTTTTCGTTAAAACAAGGAGAGACACTTGGAATTGTTGGGAAAACAGGAAGCGGGAAAACGACGATTGTACGACAGCTTCTTCGTGAATACCCACTTGGAGAAGGAAACATTACCATTTCCAATGTGCCACTTAATCGAATTCCAATTGAAAAAGTACGAAGTTGGATTGGGTATGTCCCACAAGAGCATATTTTATTTTCAAAAACAGCAAGAGAAAATATTTTATTTGGAAATAGAGAAGCGAGCGAAGAGGATCTTTGGAAAGCGATTGAAATTGCTGCGTTTAAAAAGGATTTAGAATTTTTACCTGAAGGTTTAGAAACGCTCGTTGGAGAAAAGGGAGTTTCTTTATCTGGTGGACAAAAACAACGAATTTCGATTGCAAGAGCTGTTATTCAAAATCCGGAAATTTTAATTTTAGATGATTCGTTATCGGCTGTTGATGCGCGAACAGAAGCAGCGATTATTGAAAATATTCGAACGGAGAGAAGCGGAAAAACGACTATTATAACGACGCACCGTTTATCTGCTGTGCAACATGCGGATTGGATTCTTGTTATGGATAACGGTGAGGTCATTGAAGAAGGAACGCATGAACAACTTGTCCAAAATGGAGGATGGTATCGAAAGCAGTTTGAAAGACAGCAAGGTGAAATGATAGAAGGTGGGGTGAAAATATGAGTATTTCCAAGCGATTATTTCAATACGCAATGAAGGTAAAAGGTACGATTTTTGCAGCGCTAGCGATGTTATTTATTTTTGTTATCGCTGAGCTCGCCGGTCCTTTCGTTGCCAAGACGATGATTGATGATCATATTGTTGGAATAGAAAAGCCGTGGTATGAAACAGGAAAGGGCGATGATACCGTTTTCTATAACGGTGCTTACTATAAGCGGAGTGACCGCTTTCAACAAGGCGAGAAAAAGGGAAAAGAAGTTCACGTTATTCAAGTTGGGTTTCAGTACTATTTTGTACCGAGTAAAATGAATCTCGAAGGGTCACGCGTTGTAAAAAATAATATGGTTACCATTCAAAATGGGAAAGCGGTGCAAGTATATAAAGCGAAGCCATTAACAAAAGAGGAAATATACGCGTTTTATAAGCCAGAAATAAAAAGGCTCCTACTGCTTGGTGGTGGATATTTTGCTTTATTAGTTGTTGTATCCTTATTTTCATATGGAAAGCAGTTTTTCTTACAGAAAGCAGCGAATAAAATTATTCAAATGATGAGAGAAGATGTCTTTTCTCATATTCAAACATTGCCGATTCGCTATTTTGATCGTTTGCCAGCTGGGAAAATTGTCTCTCGCGTTACGAATGATACAGAGGCGATTCGTGATTTATATGTAACGGTGCTCGCAACATTTGCTTCCAGTATTATTTATATTATTGGGATTTTCGTGGCGTTATTTTTACTCGATATAAAATTAGCGCTGTTATGTTTACTCATTATCCCCATTTTAATCATTTGGGCGGTTCTTTATCGAAAGTATGCTTCTGTATACAATCATAAAATGCGCTCTCGTTTATCCGATATTAATGGAATGGTCAATGAATCGATTCAAGGGATGACGATGATTCAAGCGTGCCGCCAAGAGCGTGGAACACAACAAGAGTTTGAACAATTAAACAGAGATTATTTTAAATATCAAAATAAAATTTTAAACTTAAATGCAGCAACGTCACATAATTTAGTCGGTGTATTAAGAAATATTGCCTTTACAGGGGTGATTTGGTATTTTGGAGGTGCTTCTTTAAGCGCTGCCGGGATAATTTCTTTAGGAGTTTTATATGCATTTATTGACTACTTAACAAGGCTTTTTTCGCCAATTACGAATATGATGAACCAGCTTGCTAACTTAGAACAAGCGCGCGTTGCTTCAGAGCGAGTCTTTGAATTATTGGAGGAAAAAGGAGAAGTGCTCAAGGAAGAGCGTATTCCGCGCTTATGTGGACATGTGAAATTTGATAATGTGTCATTTTCTTATAATGGAAAAGACGACGTGCTACAAAACATTTCCTTTGAAGCAAGGCAAGGTGAGACGGTAGCGTTTGTCGGCCATACTGGATCCGGAAAGAGTTCGATTATGAACGTACTGTTTCAATTTTATGAGTTTCAAAAAGGGAAGCTTACGATTGATGGTCACGATGTGAAGCAGATGCCAAAACAGGCGCTTCGTGAACATATGGGTATTGTCTTGCAAGATCCGTTTTTATTTAGTGGAACCGTTGCTTCTAATGTAAGCTTGGAAAATCCAAACATTTCAAAGGAGCGGATTATAAAAGCATTGCGAGACGTTGGTGCTGAGCGATTTGCGAATCATATAGATGAAGAAATTACAGAAAAAGGGAGTACGCTTTCGGCTGGGGAACGTCAATTAATATCATTTGCGCGTGCATTAGCTTTTGATCCAGCTATTTTAATTTTAGATGAGGCAACTTCTAGTATTGATACGGAGACAGAAGCGATGATTCAAAGGGCATTAGAAGTAGTAAAACAAGGAAGAACGACTTTTATTATTGCCCACCGCCTGTCGACGATTAAAAGTGCAGACCAAATTATTGTGCTAGATCGCGGCCGAATTCTTGAAAAAGGTTCGCACGATGAACTCATGAAACAACGAGGGCGCTATTATGAAATGTACAAAACACAATTAGAAGGAAGTCAAAGTGCTTAAATTTCAAAGAGTATTTATCACGCTTTCTATTCCTTATGATATGTTGAAGGAGCTTGCTTCTGTAGTAAGCTCTTTTTTTAATAGAGAAAAAGGTGTGGATTTTGTCGACTGGTCGGTATGAGATGAAGAAATCTTATATCTTATTTGTATTGCTTTTTCTTTTTTAGATGAAAAAGAGAATTTTTTTGTATAGAGAGAAGAGGTATTGTTTTACCTTCGTTATAATTAATGCTATATTAAAAAATGTTACTTATTTTTTGTGTGTAATATGTGTTTTTTGTTTGATTATGAAGAAAAAGGATACACTAATGACGAACATTTTCATTGAAAAATTGTTCAAGATTGCATACAATCAATATAGTTTTTTAAAATTCCTATCAGAATACTTGGAGGATTAGATCATGAAGAAATTATTTTCAGTGCTTGCGGTAGCTACTTTAGCAGTTGGGATTGTGGCAGGCTGTGGCAAAGAAGAGAAAAAAGATACAGCTAGTCAAGATGCATTACAAAAAATTAAACAAAGCGGTGAACTTGTAATTGGTACAGAAGGTACATACCCACCATTTACATTCCATGATACGAGTAATAAATTAACTGGATTTGACGTTGAACTATCAGAAGAAGTTGCAAAGCGTTTAGGTGTAAAGCCTGTCTTTAAAGAAACGCAATGGGATAGCTTGCTTGCAGGTTTAGATGCAAAACGCTTTGATATGGTGGCGAATGAAGTAGGAATTCGCGAGGACCGCCAAAAGAAATATGATTTCTCTAACCCATATGTTTCTTCTTCAGCGGCGTTAGTTATTGCGAAAGATAAAGATAAGCCAGCTACATTCACCGATGTGAAAGGGCTAAAAGCGGCGCAATCTTTAACAAGTAACTACGCGGACATCGCTAAGAAAAATGGCGCAGAAATCGTCGGTGTAGAAGGATTTAGCCAAGCTGCTGAATTATTAAATTCTGGACGCGTTGATTTCACAATTAATGATAAGTTATCCGTACTGAACTATTTAGAAACGAAAAAAGATGCGAACATTAAAATTGTAGATACAGAAAAAGAAGCATCACAAAGTGGATTTTTATTCCGCAAAGGCAGCGGTAAATTAGTACAAGAAGTAAATAAAGCGTTAGAAGATATGAAAAAAGATGGTACGTATGACAAAATAGCGAAAAAATGGTTCGGTGAAAATGTATCTAAGTAATGTATTCACCCTAGATCGTTTCTCTACGTGGATGGATATTATGCAAGCTTCCTTCATGCCTATGCTGAAGGAAGCCATTTTTACGACAATTCCATTGACAATTATAACATTTATCATCGGTCTCATTTTGGCGACTTTGACGGCACTTGCACGCATTTCAAATAGTCGTATATTACAATGGATTGCTCGTATCTATGTATCTATTATTCGCGGAACACCACTTCTTGTACAATTGTTTCTTATTTTCTATGGTCTTCCAACTTTACAAATCGAAATTGATCCATATACAGCAGCAGTAATTGGATTTTCATTAAACGTTGGTGCATATGCATCTGAAATTATTCGCGCTTCTATTTTGTCCATTCCGAAAGGACAATGGGAAGCAGCTTACACAATGGGTATGACGTACACGCAAGCGTTAAAACGTATTATTTTACCGCAAGCGACGCGCGTATCCATTCCGCCGCTTTCAAACACCTTTATTAGTTTAGTGAAGGATACATCACTTGCTTCCTTAATCTTAGTTACAGAGATGTTTCGAAAAGCGCAGGAAATTGCAGCGATGAACTATGAGTTTTTAATTGTATATTTCGAAGCTGCACTTATGTATTGGGTGATTTGTTTCTTATTATCCATTGTGCAACAAATATTAGAAAAACGTACGGAACGCTATATACTAAAATAATCCTTTCATAAAAGGAGTTTTTATTTTTATGATTTCAATTCAACATTTACAAAAAAGTTTCGGTGAAAATACCGTACTAAAGCATATAGATTTATCCGTTGAAAAAGGTGAAGTTGTTGTCATTATTGGGCCATCTGGTTCTGGTAAAACAACATTTTTACGTTGTTTGAACGTGCTAGAAACACCGAGTGCAGGCATGATTCGCATCGGTAAAAAAGAGTTAGATTTCTCAAAAAAGGTTACAAAGACGGATATTGTTAATCTTCGTATACAAACTGGTATGGTGTTTCAACATCATAACTTATTTCCTCATTTCACAGCGCTTCAAAATGTAATGGAAGGGCTTGTCACAGTGAAAAAGATGGGGAAAGAAGAAGCGAAGAAAAAAGCAGCGTATTTTCTTGAAAAAGTTGGTCTTGGTGGCAAGATGGATTTATATCCATTCCAGCTTTCAGGTGGTCAGCAGCAACGTGTCGGAATTGCACGTGCACTTGCGATGGAGCCGGAGGTGTTACTATTTGATGAACCAACATCAGCGCTAGATCCTGAACTTGTACAAGAGGTCTTAAAAGTAATGAAAGAACTGGCAAAAGAAGGAATGACAATGGTGATTGTCACGCATGAAATGCGCTTTGCTCATCAAATTGCGAAACGGGTGATTTTTATGGACGGCGGTGTGATCGTCGAACAAGGAGATCCAGAAGAAGTATTTACAAATCCGAAAGAAGAACGTACAAAGAAATTTTTACAAATGCTACAGTAGTAAGAAAGGTCTCAAGGCGAATGCCTTGAGACCTTTTTTGCCATATATATTTATTTTTGGAATCCGCCAAGGCTTTGCTCAGCCATTGCAACTAAACGTTTTGTGATTTCGCCACCAACAGAACCGTTTGCACGAGCTGTAGTATCTGCTCCTAATTGTACACCAAATTCTTGAGCGATTTCATATTTCATTTGATCAATTGCAGCTGTTGCTCCTGGTACTACTAGTTGATTTGAAGAATTTTGGTTTGCCATAGGAATATATCCTCCTTAGAGTATAGAAAATTTTGGTTGGATTAGCTGGGATTGAACCAGAGAATCGCCCCGTTCGGCGCTAATCCATTGTTTGAGGTGAATGTATTCATAGTATGGATGTTACCTAGAAAGATATGCGAAATAATAATTTGTAAATTTTGTAAAAAAGAAGTGGGCTGAAAAAAACAGCAAACGTTGTATTTTTAGAAAAGAAGGTCACACTAATGATAAAGATGCCTTAATTGGCGAATGACACGGAGGAATGATGATGATATGTCCACTTTGTAATGCATTAGATGCTCAAACATATTCTTGTCCAACTTGTCAAAATGTACTCCAAGATTATGGAAAAGTTGTGGATTATATAGATGATTACAGCCCCTATATGGATCAAGAGCTATTAACTGCTGTAGATGGTTTAACAGCACAGAATTCTGAGCGCTATTGCACGCATCTGTTTTACTGTGCAACATGTAATATAGATACTGAAATGGTGATCGAACTTCGCGGGGCATACTAACTAAGAGGATACAAATAGGAAATAACATAATAAAAACAGGAGCCATCATAAAGCTCCTGTTTCTTACCGTTCTCGTTTTAAAATGAGCGGAGTGGACGGTAAGTCCGTTTTAGGTAACTCCGTTTCATTTTTTTGCGTCTTTATTTTTGGGAATGCAAAAGCATGTTCAGTCAAATATAAGGCGTATTCATAAAATAATTGTCTCGTTTGCTCGCTTTGTTCTTTTAATTTCTCCTCTTGAAATATACTTCGGCCTGGTTTTGAGTTTGCTTCAAATAACCACGGGTTTTCGTCTTTATCTAAACCAATATCAAAGCCAATCTCGCCAATATTTCCTAAAATATGTTGATCTAAAACAGAGCTGAGCGTTAAGGCAGCATGAGACAATATATTCGTTATTCGAACTTGTTCTGTTGGATCTGCGAAAATTTCGTGTAAAAGTTTCACGTTTCCACCGCTATTCATATGGGTTGTCATGCTACCTCTGCCGGCCACTTTGGCAACAATTGTACTAACTTGCCAATTTCCAAAATGATTTTTATTTGTATGAATGCGAAAATCCATCGGTTGGCCATCAAAACGCAATAAAGGGATGCCTTGCTGCACAATAAATTGCTTTAAGTCATGTCCGCTTAAAATATGGTTCATAAGTGTTTCTAAAGAATTGTACTTTCGAAATTTATTTTGTTCGTTTTGACGATAACGACAATAATATTTGTTTTCTGTTTGCGAATAAAAAATTTGATAAATATTTCGCCCAAAGCTACCATGCATCGGTTTTAAATAGACATACTTATAGGTGGATAAAAATCTTTCTACTTGTTCGAAGTGTTGAAATGATTCTGTTCTAGGTAAGAAAGAAGCAATGTTTTCTTCTTTCATCAGTAGTTTATGAATATCCCATTTGTCAAAAAAACCAGGATTAAACCACGGAATCGTATATTTGGTTTGCAATCGTTTTTTTGCTCGAGCGATAGGTTTATAAGATTCTGCCTTCCTATTTGGTAAGCGATCATAAATGACATTTGGGAATGGAATTGTATGTTGCTCCCATTTTCCTTCCAAAAAGAATAATCCATCAATTGTTTCTTCATCCCAGTCGATATGCTGCGGACCAAATAAAAAAGCGAACGGCTGTAATGTGAAGGATGGCATAAGTAAATCAGTAAAAATAGTGGAACGGCTTCCTAAAGGTGCCATCTTTGATTCAGTGAACCCAGTCGTGAAAATGCCAAGTAACGGACCAAGGATAATCGTTTCCTCTTGCATAAAGGCGTGAATCGTTGGCACTGGGGGAAGCAGAAGATTTTGTGAAAGTTGCTCTCCAATTGTAATTTCATTTGCAAGCGTATAGTGCGTCTCAATATTTGTAAATGAAACGCTGCGAATGCCAAAAGATAGAGATGAAAGGGAACGATTGTTAGAGAATATGTAAGGCAATGTTATCGAATTTGGGTGTTTTTCTGAAATGTGTAGTGTATAGGTTTGTTCTTTCAATGAAATAACCTCCTTTCTTCATTATGGAGTAAAGCGACTAACCCGAAGCGGATTATGAAAGATGTCTTCGGTTAAAGCTTGTTTATAAGGGATAAAGGGAACTTGAATCAGTGGGAGTTTTTTTATCCCCACTGATTATGAACTCTCATCAATCGGGTTGTTACTGTCCTAAAGTTCATAAGCTGGTCTTAGATTCACATGTATAAACCAAATCGCTCCATTTCTGTCCATTATAATAGAAAGTTCCAATTTCCTGCATCTGTGTCATACATAAGACCTGTAATCAATTCAGTGTTTAAATTGATATCAAATAGAGTAAACTGAGCAACAACATTGTAAGAAAGGTATGCTTTTTTAGCGATTTCGGTGTAGTACGTTCATTCATGATAAAGCTTTGACGGGAAAAGTCCGAAAACCAACGAAATCACTCCTTTGCCTATGATGCTAGCAATGAGAAAAGATGTACATAATCAGTAAGTTTTTATATTATTATACTGTTGTCCATATAACGATATGCTATTTTTTCTTAGCTATATACTTGGAGAAACGAAAGGGAGATTATAATGAATGTTTGGCTAAATATGTTAACTACAACAGGATTAGGGGCGATAATTGGCGGATATACGAACCATCTCGCTATTAAAATGTTATTTCGTCCTCATCGTCCGATCTATATTGGAAAATTTCGCGTGCCATTTACACCAGGCTTAATACCGAAGCGTCGCGACGAACTAGCGGTGCAATTAGGAAAAATGGTTGTCGATCATTTATTAACCGCTGAAGGAATTGGAAAGAAATTAACAGATGAAAACTTTCAAAGAGAAATGATACAGTGGGCACAAATCGAGGTTGATAAACTGCTTATGAATGAGCGGTCGTTACGAGATGTGTTAGAAAAATGGGAACTGGCACATGTCGAAGAGAAGGCTGTTTAAGAAATAGAAGAGATGCTTATGAAAAAAGTAGATACATTTGTATCAAAGTATTATACATATACGTGGGAACAAGCTTTACCTCAATTCGTTCATGAGAAAGTGGAAGAAATGATTCCAAAAGCGGCAACGTTTATTTTAACAAGAGGTACTCAATTTTTTGAAAGTGATGAGGGAAAAGCAAGACTGCAAAAAATGATTGATGATTTCTTTGCTTCCCGAGGTACATTATTAAATATAGTCGGGATGTTTTTAGGAAACGTAAGTGTAGTGGATCGTGTGCAGCCGGAAGTGATTAAGTTTTTACAGCAGGAAGGAACGAAGCAACTGTTACGTGATGTTTTACAAAAAGAATGGCAGAAATTTAAAGGAAGAGAAGTGAAAGAATTAGCGTCTTTTATTGAAAAAGAAATGATTGTGAAATACATTGTATCAACAACGAAAACGCGAGATATCGTAAGCGGATTTCTTAATCAATCTGTTCAAAAGATATGTGAACCTGTGCGAACGAACATTGTCGAAACACTGGTACCGAATATAGTGCAAAAAGGATTAACTTGGGGAGTAAATAATACAGCACATATATTGAAAAGATTCCGTCTTGCGGAGGTTGTTCAACAAGAAGTATCTACATTTTCTACAGAAAGATTAGAGGAGCTCGTTTTATCCATTACGAAGAATGAGTTAAAAATGATTACATATTTAGGCGCTTTACTTGGAGGAACAATTGGACTCATGCAAGGTATATTATTGCTTTTCCTTATGTAAGGATTGTAAATAAAGTGAAATTTCTTCACATCTCTTGCATAGTTTGATATTGTAAGAAGGTGCGTATGGAAAAGGGATAGAGCTGAAATAAAGCGCTAACCTGCTAAAGGAGGAAAATAATAATGTCAAAAAATATTCATGATGTAGCATATGGTCTACAAAAAGCAATCGCAGATCATACAGATTTCAAAACGCTAAAAGAAAGCTATGCAAAAGTGCAAGGAGACGCAGATTCAAAGCAATTATTTGATACATTCCGTAACATGCAATTAGAAATTCAACAAAAAATGATGCAAGGTCAAGAAATTACAGAAGAAGATAACAAAAAAGCACAAGAAGTAATCGACTTAATACAGCAAAATGAACACATAAAAAAATTAATGGAAGCAGAACAACGCTTAAATGTTGTAATTGGCGACATTAACAAAATCATCATGAAGCCACTTGAAGAGTTATATAGTGCATATCAAGCATAATAACAGAGACGTCTCCTAAATAAAGGAGGCGTCTTTTTATATAAATAACCATTTGTATATGTTGTAAAATGAATGTTTTCGCTACATCTTATCTTGAAGTAGAATGAAAAAATTAGGAGGGAATCAAAAATAATCAACGGAATTTTTGGTTAATTTCAAAATATTATTATGAATTTTGGGAAAATATCCTCTTATTTACAAATTATATGTATAGTGGAAAAAATTGAATTTGTATCCTATACAGAAAAGGAGATATAATAGTTAAAAATATTTCAAAGTACAAATAAACGGTTTTAAATGAAAAATCTGATAAAAAAGGATTCAAAATGATTTTTTGTCAGCTACAATATGCAATGTCTCCGAATCGATAATGGAAAAAATCCACGATTCGGTTTTTTTATTCGTTTTAATCTTCCCCAGGCTGTTTTGCTATTCGTATGTAGTAGGAAGAGTAGAACAGCTTTGCATTTGTTTAACACTTATGCCTTTTCATATACCGTATAAAGATTTTCCCCTTAATCCTCATTATAAACGTAATTAAATGATATTCATTTAGAAAAAGCAGGCATGTATATAAACAGAAAAGCGATTATTCTTTCTTTTTTTAGAGAGCTTAATTGATACTATGCCGCATGAAATGAAAAAAGATAATGAGGAGAAGTGGAGGAACAAACAATTATATTCAAAAATTAATAAGAAAGAACGTGATGAAATGATAAGAAAAATAAGTAAGAAAAAATTTCAATATTTCATAGTAGTATTTTCTCTCCTTATTAGTGGGTATCTTATACATTTAATTCTCACATATCCTGAGGTTGGTATAAAGCTAAATTCAAACTATATTGTAAGCGAAGTGCATAGATTTACTTGGGCCCATAAGCATGGGATACAAGTAGGAGATAAAATAGAAAAGATAGATGATAAATTGCCGAGTCAGCACTTTACAGTTTCATCCTATCATGCCATTGAACAGGCGAAAAAAATATCTATACAAAAAGATGGGCAGGTAAAAGAATATAACATTCAATATGTTCCTTACAGTAGGCAACTTTTTTACCAGCTATTAATACCAGTTGGATTTTATATTACATGTATTTTTATGGCTCTTTATCTTTTAATATTTGTTCCTAAAACGAATAATAGTATACAAGATTTACTATACTTTTTGATTGCGATGGGAATGAGTTTCATTAGTATTATAGCCGCGCAACGAAAAGATGGAATTGCCTTTATTATCGCTTCTATCTCATTAGTTTCTTCCTTTACCTTCTTTATTAGATTTATGAAATTGTATTTTAAACATAATCAAATTAAATTTTTAACAAGAGAACAATTGAGAATTTTGGATATAATAATGATTGTATTAATTGCAGTAAACATCGTTGTTTATATGAAGTATAATGAAATTTCCGTCATGTTTACAATCGCTTTAAGCATTGCTTTATTTTTATTAACAGGCTACCTTTTAGTAAGGTTTTATTTTAGAAGCAAACATAGTCATCATTTTAAATTTATGAAGGTTATCGTGATGAGCTTTTTTGCATCTGTTATTCCGTTTATTTGTTTATTCTTAATTCCTGATATGATATATGGAAAAGAAATAATCAGTGTTGAAACAATTGGGATTTTCTTTTTGTTTATTCCAATATATATGTTTTATTGGGTGATTTCAGGAGATTTATTTGATGCTAAATTTATGATTCAACGAATTCCATATTATATTATGTTGTCGATTAGTTTTACAGGATTTGTAACTATATTGGGTATTTTTATTTTTAATGATAATGCAGATCATATATTAGATACCATTCGCTTTAGTTGTATTACTTTTATTGCAACAATTTTCTTTTTATTTATAAAAGATTACTTGGATTTTAAATTAAGAAAAAGTTTATATCATCATCAAAAAAATTATCAGTTTAGTTTGTATCGATTTTTATATCAAGCAAAACATGAATATAAATTGTCAAATTTGACTTATAGCATACAAAGAGAATTTTCTGATGTCTTGAAAATGGAAGAGGTATGCTATGTAGAAATGAATAAGGAGAATAAATCTATTCATGTTTTTGAGAGTAAATATGTTCCTCCTCAATCCATATTGGACAGTTTGTTCGATTTCCAATTGGAAACATACAAAGTTGGTTCTATGATGAAGTTGGAAGAACATTTTGGATTTGTTCTTTCTACAACGACAGAAAAAGTGATTATCTTATTGTGCAAAAATAATAAAAAAGAAACGTTAAACTTTGATGAGATTGTTTGGGTTGAGACATTATGTAATTATACAGATTTGCTATTAGAATGTTTGAATCAAATTGAAGACTTATTAAAACAATTACAAGATTTACAAAATATAGAACACCCTCCGATGTGGTTATCCCGACTTCTGTTCAAGTTATCGGAAAAAGAAAGAGCAAATCTTGCAAGCGATATACATGATGGGGTCTTACAAGATCAAATTCGTTTAGTAAGAAAGTTTGAATCTTACAATAAGCATATTCAAGATGAAGAAATGAAACATATACTTCATGAAATAAAAGAACAATTACTCGATCATATTTACATGACTCGAGAAACATGTAATCACTTAAGGCCACCATTTTTATATGAATTAGGAATAAAACAAGCGTTATTAAACTTATTCAAACAAATTAACTTAAAGGCTACTTTCTTTTTTTATTATGATATTCCTGAACATATAGTTGTACCTAGTGCAGAGCATGAACAAGCAATTTACCGGATTATACAGGAACTTCTAAATAATGCTTTGAAACATTCGAAAGCATCGAATGTAAGTATAAAATTATTTCAAAAAGATCAGCAGTTATTTTTAACCTATACAGATAATGGAATAGGGATAGATTTAAAGCATTTTAATTACTCGTATAATACTTTGGGATTGTCAGGAATTATAACGAGAATTCAAAGTATTGATGGGGAAATAACAATAGATTCAAAACCTAACGATGGTTTACAGGTATTTGTGAAATTTTAGGATATGTGATAATGCTAAAGGATAGAGAAAGGATGAAAGTGATGATTTCTGTACTAATAGTAGACGATCATGTAGCTGTAGGTTTGGGAACAAAAGCATTAATTGAGCAATATAATGATATAACAGTTGATGTATTACACGAAAGTGATAAAGTGATAGAAAGACTTCAAAGTAAAACGTATGATGTGTATTTAATTGATTTACAAATGCCGAATATAAATGGTTTGGAGCTTTCTAAGAAAATATTAACAATCCATCCAGAAGCATCTATTTTGATTTTCACTGGATATGATGTGTTATCACATTATAATTTATTAATTGACAATGGAGTTCTTGGTGTATTAAGTAAGACATATTTCGAAGAACAAATTATAGATGCGATTCGGCATGCCGTAAAAAAAGAAGTTGTTTTACCACATCAGCTTATTCAGCAGTTGAGAATTAAAGAGAGTGTATCGAATATAAATGAACAAGAGCAAGTAGAAAATGTAGTTTCCTTAACTGAAGAAGAAAAGAAAATTTTAATTGAAGTAAGTAAAGGAAAAACGAATAGAGAACTGGCTGAAATTTTACATTTAAGTCAAAGAGCTGTAGAGTACAAATTAACTGATATATTTCATAAATTAAAAGTAACTTCTCGAATGACAGCTGTTCAGAGGGCAAAAGAGTTGAAGATAATTGCTTTTCTTGATTTGTAAGAACAGTTTCATAATATTGAGTCGTAAATAGAAAGAAAAAAAGAGATCCTGTTCCAATTTATATGGGGCAAGATCTCTTTTTTATATTTTGCGTGAAGACGCTTTGTTCTCTATCGCAATAAATAGTTCCTATCTGCATAGTTGATATAAAAATGATGAAAAAATCAGAAGTTTCGTATTTTGCGTGGTAACACATAACTTTTTCGGATATGTAATCTCATTTTTCGTTTTATAATTTTCGGATAATTTATATAATAAAATCAAATAAATGGAAAGGGGGGATAGATTGAAAAAAGGAATAAGGCAGCTTAGTAAGATATGTTTAGCCAGTGGGATTATATTGACTCAAGTTAGTACACTCGGTTCTTTTTCAACAATTGCTTATGCGATGACAGAAAATCAAGTATCAGATTTTATAATAAAAGCTGATAAAGATCAGGTAAAGATAAATGAGAACATTGTGCTTACACTAGAAGGCATACATACGCAAGACCAAAAGATCGAAGTAGTATTACCTGATGGCATGAAGTTGAATGAAAAAGAGACAGCGAAGTTAAATGAAAAAAATCCGGCAATTGGAACCATTCAGATGACAGATGAATCGGTTATAAAAATTGAAAGAACATCTGAAGGTGTTGAAGTAGGAAAAGTATTTCTCGTCATTACAGGAAAAGTAGCTGGAGAACATACGATTACAGCAAAAGTACAACGAGAAAACAATGAGATAGAGACAAAGGTTAAAGTGAATGTTTCTGAAAATGCAAAAACAAATCCAAAGAAAATCGTTGAGAAACCTGAAGGGAACGATTTGGGAAAAGTGGAAGAAAGTCAACAAGTAGAATTGAAAGAAAATCTCCAAAAATCTACTGTGCAATCTCAAAATATTCCGGTTCAACAATCAAGTTATTTTAAGGATGCTAAAACAGATGTAATACCTGGCGATAATGCCTTTGTTGCAAGGTTTACTTCAAAAACAAAAGTTATTGTATCAGATGGTATACGGAGTAAGTGGGAAAATCTAATTGTTGATAATTCACATAAAACGGCAGTAGTAACTTTTACAAATGTAGGATACTACAAAGGAAAACCGGTAACATTAAAAGTAACTTTGCGAAATCACAGTTCAGCTGAATCGTGGACTAGTACTGAAGCTTACTTGTTTTTGTATTTGAAATTGGGGAAAGAAGTCGACGGTTCTAAATCTTCAGTAGATATGGAGTATGAATTTTTGGATGAAGAAGGTAATCCATTTCCAATAAAAACATCTTTAAATTATCAAGGTGTAAACCGCGCAAAATATATTACTATTCGTAATTTTAACGAAACAATTAGCAATATGTACGCTTCACAAGATTCACCTATTCAGTATGACATGCTAGATGGTGGAGCATATCGATTTCATTCTGATGTAAAAGAATGGTATGGTGATCCACAGAAACTGACTTTAACTACAAAGGAAGTTACTCATTTAAAAATGCATATAGAGAATCGAGAGTCTACCGAATCTGAAGTAAGATACTTGACAGATTTTTTTCCAAAAGTTGAAACTCCAAAAGTGGATGCACATAATCAATCGTTTCAAGTTGCAAATGACCCCAATATAAGTGCTGAATTTATTCAAACGGTTCCATACTTAAATCAACAAAGGTACATTAAACAATTATCATATCTCTTCACTTCCAATGAAGGAAATCAATATGCAAAGTCAAAATGGATTGTGGAAAATATTCATGGTAAAGATTGCTCAAATTGGTTTACCTTTGAAGAGAATTCAGACGGTACGACGAAAATTGCAGCGAAACCAGAAACATTAAACAATCCAAACTTTTATGATAATGTGTATTTTTTTAAAAAAATATATAACTTTGTAGGAAGTGAAACAAATCCAGTTGATAAGTCAAGGTTAAAGCAAAATAGCATGTATCCGATTGACTTTACTGTGTCCCAAAGTGTTGATGGAAATGTAAATCATGCCAAAGCAAGTGGGACAACTCTTGTTAACTATTTGAGTCAAGTCCAGGTGCAACATATTGACAAAGAAACGAATCAGCCTATTCCAAATGTACAAGATACGGTCGTAGAGGGTATTATCACCGATCCATTCCGTGTGGAGCCGATTGAGATTCCGGGATATCAAGTTGTAAAGAATACCCCGATTACAGGCATATTTTTACCTGAAAATCAAGTATTTACACATATATATGCTCTAGTTAAAGCAACTTTAGAAGCGAATGACTTTTCAACGGTGATAGGAAGTATCCCAACAAATCCAGAAGAATTGAAAACTTTCATCTTAAAAGAAGCAAAAGCCGAAGCCACGGAGTTGCCTAGCAATACAGATATCACCAGTCAAGTGGAAGTAGATAACGGTGGACTGTGCAATCAAATTGGAAGTTATACAGTGACCTTGAGAGTTAAGAATGTGAAGAAAACCATTACCGTAAATGTGATAGGGGGAAACTTGGAATTCATTGAAGTCCCCAAAACAATTGCTTTTGAAAATATTACAATTCCATCTAGAGAAAAAACGGTGAATCGTAGTAACGTGCAAGGCGAGATTGTTGTTTCAGATAAGCGTGAAAATAGAAAAGAGTGGAGCGTATATGTAAAACAAGCGAAACCATTAACTTCGAATGAAAAGGATATATTGCCAGATGCATTAGTATACACTCAAAATGGGGTAGATACTGTACTAAACGATCAAAATTACTTAGTGCATAGTCAAAAGTCATCAGACTATCAAAATGTTCATATTAACTGGAAAGATTCTGAAGGAATTCGGTTAAAAGTTAAGCCAGGTCCGAATGTCAAAGTGAATGAGACGTATCAGGGTGAATTAGAGTGGACCTTAACAGATACTCCAATTTAAAATGATATATCTAATAAGTATTTATTGATATATATCAATTAAAAGGGAGAGAGTAGAATGGTCAAGAAATATATAGTTGCAATGCTATTCATCATCAGTATGCTAATTCCCCTATTTTCCTCTTATGAAACAGTAAGAGCAGAAACAATGCATTCTAAAGCGGGAATTAGATTTTCAAATAGCTATATTCCAAATTCGGTAGTTATACCAGATGGTTCTACGCCGACTGATAATTCGTCTGATAACCAGTTGAATAAGAAGGTACTTCCTAAAACTGGAGGTAATCTATCTATTTCCTTTATATACATGGGAGTGGGAAGTATATTAGTAGCCTTAGCAATTTGGATAGCATTGGCGAAAAGTAACAGGAGAAATAAAAACAAATGTTTCTGTTAAATAAATAAAAAAAACATATTAATGGAGGTAAATTATGAAACTAACAAAAGTAGCATTAGCAGGAGTCGTATCATTTTCGGCAGTATTAGCAGCAGGAGCACCAGCATTTGCAGAAGAAGCAGCAACAATGAAGTCACATACAGATGTGTCATTTACACAAAATGAAAATCCAGTAAATCCAGTAAATCCAGTTAAACCAGGAGAAGATGTAGAGCCAAATGATCCACATGAACAAGGGACAAATGGTCCATTAAGTATTGATTATGTATCTAATTTTCATTTTGGCAAGCAAAAAATGTCAGGGAATGACAAAGTGTATACAGCGCAATTAGATACAGTGAAAGTAAAAGGAGGAGATGAAAAAGGAATACAAATACCAAACTATGTCCAAGTGACAGATGACCGCGGTACAAATAAAGGTTGGAAATTAACAGTAAAACAAGATGCTCAATTTAAAGCAGGGAATAATGAGTTAACTGGTGCAGAACTGAAATTGCATAATCCAGTTGCAAGCTCTACAATTGGGGCGGAATATGCTCCAGAGGTAAAAGAAGTAGCATTAGACCCAAATGGAGCTACACAAGAAGTAGCAATTGCTAAAGAGGGTAAAGGTATGGGGACATGGGTCACTCGTTATGGACAAGATGAAGTAGAAGGTGCAAAAAGTATTACGTTATCTGTACCAGGTGCAGTTGCAAAAGTTAAAGATGAAAAATATGAAACAACATTAACTTGGGCTTTAGAAGATACACCTCAATAAGTTAAAAGATAGATAAGGAGAAAAATAATATGAAACTAACAAAAGTAGCATTAGCAGGAGTCGTATCATTTTCAGCAGTATTAGCAGCAGGAGCACCAGCATTTGCAGAAGAAGCAGCAGCAACAATGAATTCAAAGGCTTTTATCAAATTTCAAGAAAATACGGATCATGTAGATCCAATAAATCCGAATAATCCAGGAGATAATGTGGAGCCGGTTAAGCCGGATGATCCGAACAATCCACATGAACAAGGAACAAATGGTCCATTAAGCATTGACTATGTATCGAATTTCAAATTTGAAGAACAAAAAGCCTCTGGTAATAATGAAGTCTATTATGCAAACTTAGATACAGTTGTTAAGAAAGGTACAAAAGAGACACTAGAAGTACCGAACTATATACAAGTAACCGATAACCGTGGTACAAACAAAGGTTGGAAGTTGACTGTTAAACAAAACGAGCAATTTCAAACTGAGAAAGGTGTAGAGTTAGAAGGAGCTGTTTTAACATTGAAAAACGGAACATTACAATCAGCTTCTGGAAATGCAGCGCCAACAACAAATCAGGAAGGGATCCAATTAACTCCAGGTCAAGCTTCTGATGTTATTACAGCTAAAGAAAACCAAGGTATGGGAACATGGACAAATGCTTTTGGTGCAACAAATGATGAAGCGAAGAAGAGCGTAGAGTTAAGTGTACCAGGTAAAGCAAAAAAAGAAAAAGCTATGTATACAACTTCATTAACTTGGGAGTTAAAAGAGACACCTATGTAATAGTTCTTTATATAGTGGGAATGAGGAAAGGGATAAAGAGGAATTTTCAATTTTTATCTCTTTCTTTATCTATATAAAATAACAAATGTGAGAGGGATATCGTATGAAATGTATGCAGAAAGTAGTAAGTAGCTTACTGGCCATAGTATTTCTGTTGCATGTTACAAATATTACTACACATGCAGCAGAAATGAAATTTGCAGTAACCGCAGTAATTCCAGAGAATCAAATTGATAAAAATCAAAGCTATTTTGACTTAAAAATGAAGCCTGGTCAAAAACAGACTCTTCAAGTACAAATGAAAAATGACACGGATAAGGACGTTATTGTCGAAACATATGCAAATACAGCAATTACGAATAGTAACGGAATTGTAGATTATAGTACAAAAAATCCAAAATTTGACTCCACTCTTAAATTTCCATTTTCTAAAATTGCAAAAGTACAAAAAGAAACAAAAATCCCTGCTAAAAGTACTGTTACATTAGACGTAAATGTTGAAATGCCAAACGAACCATTCGATGGTGTAATATTAGGGGGACTGTATTTTAAAGAAAAAGAAGATGAGAAGATAAAGGGAAAATCTGATAACGTACAGATTAAAAATAAATATGCATATGCAATTGGTGTTGTCTTAAGTGAAACAAACAATGAAGTAAAGCCTAATTTAAAGTTGAATGACATTAAGCCAGGGCAAGTAAATGCACGCAACGTTGTAACAGCGAACTTACAAAATACAAAAGCAGCAATGTTAAAACATTTAACTGTAGATGCAAAAGTATATACGGAAAAAGGGAAAAATATTTTACATGAAACAAAAAAAGAAGATTTACGCATGGCACCAAATTCAAACTTTGACTACGCAATTAGTTGGGAAAACAAAGCGCTAGAGCCTGGAACATATCGTTTAGAAATGAAAGCAACAGATGGCGATCAAAAATGGGAATGGACGAAAAAATTTACAATTGAAGGAGACAAGGCAAAAGAGTTAAACGAAACAGCTGTCGAGGCACAAAAAGATTATACAATGTACTACATTGTAGGCGGTATTGTACTAGTCATTCTCTTATTAATTTTGATGTTCTGGTTAGGAAGACGTTCGCAAAAGAAAAAGCAGTAAAAAATGATATATAAGGCGTTTATGGTGTTGAGACTTCCTTCATGAAAAGCTACTGATGTTAAATTCTTTTTTGCTTTTCATACTAGATGAAATTGCTGAATTTAACAGGAAGGGGGTTGAGAATTTGAAGATGCAAATAATAAAGAAATTTGGGATTCTTTTTTTGACGGGGGGAATTTTCTTTACACAAACGAGCGTACTAGATTATATTCCAAATAAAGTTTATGCTGCTACGAATGAAAAGCAAGGAACATTTAGTGTGGATATAGATAAGAAAAATATCAAAGTGAATGAAAATGTAGTATTAAAAATTACAAATAAAAACAAAGAAGATTCTCGTATTGAACTTGCATTATCCGATGGTCAAGTCTTCAATGAAGAAGAAACAAACAAGCTGAATGAAAAAAATAAAGCGGCTCAAGTTATATATCTACCTGAACAACGAATAATTCAAATTTCTAAAAAAGAGAAAAGTGATGATATAGGTGACGTTTCTCTCGTTATTCAAATGAAAAAAGTTGGCGAATATACATTTGCACCAATTGTCAAATCTAAAGGACAAGATAAGAAAGTAAAGGCAACAGTGTTAAGAGTGGAAGAACAAGAAAAACAGCTTTCTGATTTTAAAGAAAAACGTATTTTCACTCAACAACAGAATGAGAGTCCAGAAGATAACAGATCTACTAAGGAAATGAAAAATAAAGTGAAACAAAAAGAAGTTGAAAAAGCAGAACAAATAGAATCCAAAGCAAAGGCACCGGAAAAGTCTGAGGAACAAACAAATGTAACAAAACAAGAAAATCTACAACTAGATGAAAATAAGAAACATGAGACAAAACAAGCGCCCGAGAATGCGGATTACATTGCAAATGTATATGATGAGAAAACTTGGCATGCTGCTTGGGACAATCCTAAAATACAAGTAATCAATATTACACAGGATTTCTATACAATGGATCATATTAACTCAGGTGCTGTTACATTTAAGAACTATTATAATCAAGTGAATCGCGAATTAACAATAAAAGGGAATGGACATACAATTGATGCTGGTAGTGAATCTATCTCATTGTATGGTATAAATTGTAAAATAAGGGTTGAAAACTTAAATATTTACCATCGGAATTGGTATGGATTTATTACGACGGCTTTTGGTGCAAATAATTCAGAGATAACTTTTCATAATGTAAAGGATACTGGGGCACAAATGCTACATTCCTTTAATAGTAAATTAATTCTTTCAGGAAATATTGAAAATAATGAAGTTGGTTCATACACTTCACCAATTAATGGATATACTTACAATGTAGTAAACTCCTCTAATGGTGACGGAACAGATGGAATCGCTGTCCGAGGACAAGCGAACTGGGAAGTTGCGGATGTTACTGTGAAAGAAGGAAGTAAAATTAAAGCGAATGGGTATAGTACCGTTTCGAATTTTGCTATTCAAAATGGTGGAAATGTTCAAATTGAAAAAGATGTTTCTATCCTTTTTGATAATTCAGCTTCAGAAAATCATACAGATACTGATGCAAGTCCATCTATTTTTTTCTATGGAGCGGGTTCGCTAACACTGGGAGAAAATAGTCATATGAACATAATTAATGGACCAGGTCGTGCATATCGCCCAAGTGCGATTTCTATGGCTAACAATAGTAAGATATCGATTAAAAAGAATGCTGTACTAGATATTGAAATTCAAAAAGATGAAGTTGGTTATGGTAGAAATGAAAGTCCCATTTATATGGAAGGAAACAGTCAGTTCTTTGTAGATGATGGCGGTAGTTTTCATCTAAATGTAAAAGGAACGAATGCTGGAAGCGCTCCAGCGATTGTGAATATGGGGGCAGGAACATTTAAAGTAGGGAAAAACGGCACTTTTACAGTGATAAGTGATATGACATCTCCCAATTATGGATTAATATATATGGGAAATGGATCAACTTTTCAATTTTCAGATGCTAAGAAAATTGATTTGCAATTAACAAATCCTAATAGTCCTTCAGCACTGATTCAAATGCCTTCAGGAGAATGGAAAGTAGATGTTCAACGTGTCTATCAATGGAATAAAGGAAATATAACTCAATCGCCTGATTATAAATGGACACCGATTTTTGGAATGGCAATTCCATATGTGAATACAACGGTTGGGAATATTAGAGCGCAATCAGTAAATGAAGACATGCTTCGTGACTTTAAGCAACATTTTAATTCGGCTAAAGCACAACGAATCGTTTTCGATCATATACCTGATTGTAATGTGAAAATCACGAATCAGCCTTCCGATAATCCGAAAGATGAGAATTCTTATATTGTGGTAGGGAAAACTATACCAAATGCGTATGTTCGCTTATCAGGTAGTTCTTTTACGGAAAAGGATCATACAATCAAAAGTCCTGTTCAAGGCGAGGATATTCCTAAAGAAATATCTGATAATTTCACAGTGAAAGCTGATAGTGAAGGAAACTTTAAGTATACAATTTCACCTACACGTCATTTTGTAGCTGGAGATAAAATTGTTGCTTTTGCTTTTAATGAAGGGAAATATAGTGAATATTCAGTAGAAGTTTTAGATACAACGCCACCTGTAGGTACTGGAGAAAAGATAGAAACAGCGTTAAATGATACTACAGTTCCCGCACTATCAAATTTTATCAAAGAAGAATCAGATACGAATCCGAACAATAAGAAAATAAATTATTTATGGAGTGACAAGAATACGAGTGACTTGCAGACAATGTTAAAACAAGAGGGGACACACGAAGTGTATATTGTATTGGAAGACGACAATGGAAATACGAGTCAACCAATTAAGAGTGAACTAGTTGTTCATGCTACAGCTGGAGAAATCCATGCAACCGATATTAAAGCCCGTATAAATGATATACAATCTATGTCTAGAGAAGAGTTTAGACAATTCCTTTTAGATGAAAGTCATGTGAAAGCATGGTATGTAGCTGATTTTAAATATCATGATGGAGAAAAAGATGTTCAAATCCGTAATTTTGATCAAATAAAACAAGAGAAAGGAAGCTACATAGTTGAATTGTTCTTATCTAAAGATTTGACAAAACAGCGAGAAGATATTGTGAAAAAGATAAATCTAACGATTGACGAAGGAAATTTAGAATTAATTGCTGCGCCAGAAAAAATTTCTTTTGAAAACATTACAATTCCATCTAGAGAAAAAATAGTAAATCGCAGTAGCATGCAAGGCGAGATTGTTGTTTCAGATCAGCGACAACATAAAAATGAATGGAAAATTTATGTGAAGCAAGTAAAACCATTGACGTCTCTTGAAAATGATGTAATATCAGATGGATTTGTATACAGTAAGGGCGGTCAGGATATTGTACTGAGCGATCAAAATTCTTTAGTGTATCGTCATAAATCAGAAGATGATCAAAATGTGCATATTAACTGGAAAGATTCTGAAGGAATTCGGTTAAAAGTTAAGCCAGGTCCGAATGTCAAAGTGAATGAGACGTATCAGGGTGAATTAGAGTGGACCTTAACAGATACTCCGCTGTAAACAATCTAGTAGAATTCATCGGATGAGTTGAGCATAGGACTTCTCTAACGTAGGAATAAACTAATATTTCTTAACACTGTTTGCAAGGGCAAATAGTGTTTTTTTGATTCGTAATGCAACTCGCCACTGAAACGTTGCGGAAAAGCGAAGTAGCTTTTCGGTGAAATAAGAAGAAGGATAACGTATCCTATAATTACAGGAAGAGCAATAACTCGAAGAAAATTGGACGCTTGCATTTCTTCCATAAGTTCCATTATGACGATAAAAGTTAACTCTTATTTTCCTTAGCTATTTCTCATAATTCCCTACATGTTTTAAAAAATATGAAAAGAAATAGCGTACAATTTTTAAAACGAGTTACTCTGATTGTAGTGAAACTTTATTTTTATGTATTGTCTGTTTTGAGACGAGCCTGCCTCAAAAGTATAACTTTTGGGCGGCTTTTTTTGTTTATATGTTTTAGTAGCAGTGAGGTGCGAATTGTGTTGGTTAGTTGATCGCTTGTACCGAAATGCTAATATAGGATGAAGAAATGCCGTTATATTTGCTAAAAAGCACATATGCTTTAGTGCTCCTAGAAACAGCTAATTTATCGAGAGAAAATTTTAAAGACGACATTGCGACTGTAGAAGGTGCGGAGTGAAAAGAAGTGAATGCTGAAAAAAGAAGCAGGAGGGAAAATGATATCCTGCTTCTTTTTTATTTGGAAATAAATGGGTTGTTTTGAAAATAAAATCGCCAAGGGTAATGGACAGCTTCTTCTGCGTAATCAATATTAATGCGCGGGCCTTTTACTATTTCATATTGAGAAGAGAGGTGCTGTGATTCAGGCACTAATTCAATATATAGTTTGTCTCCTTGTAAAGAGAGTCCACGTTCTTCTAACGTAATGTTAAGCGCGCGGCATAACTTACCAGGTCCATTCGTCAAATTTTTATATTGTGTTTTCGTCAGTTCCATCTTTCCATATCGTGCCAGTTTCATTTCTTTTACTCCCTCGGCTGGCTCTAATGCCCGAATGAGAACGCCTTGGGGGATACCAACTGGTGCGGTAATTACATTAAAACAATGATACATACCGTAAATAAGATATACATAAGCATGTCCTGGTGCACCAAACATAATTTCCGTTCGTTCTGTTCGTCGCCCTCCATAACTGTGTGCGGCTTTATCATCCGGTCCTTTATATGCTTCTACTTCAACGATATATCCGCTTCGTTTCACTCCATCTACGATATGGACAAGTTTCTGTCCAAGCAATTTTTTCGCAACGTCCAATGTATCACCTTCATAAAAGGGAGGAGGTGCTTTCATGTTCATCGCTCCTTTCTTGATGATATATGTTTTTGGTACCTGTAAAAGCTCGATTCGCAAGAGAGTCTAATTCGTGAGAGATGAAGAAACTTTTCATAAATGAAGGTTTCTCTTTATATTAAACCAAATTTATAGTAGTAATTCTAACTCGTTCTATTTCGCATATTTCTTTCATAAATTATGGATAGGGTAAAGCAGCTAAGAGGAGGAATGTGTCATGATTTATCGCTTATTGGCTCTTAATATAGATGGGACGCTATTACAGAACAATGGTAAAATCCCAAAAGGCACAAGAGAAGCCGTTGATTTTGTAAAAAGAAAAGGCGTATATGTGACATTATTTACAAATCGTAATTTTCAATCGGCTCATAAAATAGCGAAATCTTTAAAGTTAGATTCTATATTAGTTACGCATGGTGGCGCGTTTATTTCAGCAACATTAGATAAGCCATTCATGCAAAAACGACTATCTGAAGAAAAGACTTTTAATATTGTGCAAGTATTAGAACATTTTGAATGTAATATTCGGATTTCACATGAGCGCTTTTCAATTGGGAACAGGGAACGCAATACCCCAAATTTAATTGCGCGCACTGTGTTATCGAGTGCAGACCCGCTCTTTTATCCCGTTCAATTTGTCGATTCATTAGGGGATGCGCTGCGCGATCATCCTGTGGCAGCTCCTAAAATTGATGTCATCTTTCATAGCCAGGGAGAAAAGGAACGAGCGTTTAAGACATTGCAGAAAGCATTTGCAGATATAGAATATGTGGAGTGTGATACAAGAAGGTTAGAAATCCTACCGTCTCATGTATCAAAATTAAGTGGATTACAAGTATTAGGGGAGCATCTCGGTATTCATGTAAATGAAATGGTAGCGATTGGAGATAGTTTAGAAGATCTTGAAGTGATTGAACATGTAGGCCTAGGGGTAGCGATGGGAAATGCACCTCTTCCGCTCAAACAAGCAGCAGACTGGATTACGCGTTCTAATAATGAAAATGGTGTGCAGTACATGATTAAAGAGCATTTCCGTAAACAATTCCCACTTCCGTTTTTAAAAAATCATACGCAAATGCCAAAACGGTGAGAAAAGAAGAAATATCGTTAATAGTTTTAACCTTGCTATTTACAGGCAGTAAGACTTCTATCTTAAAGTTCAGAGAGGAACAAGGAAGGTAGGTGGGAACGCATAATCAGTGGGCACCTTGCAAAAAATAAAATGGATTTCATCAAAATGTGAAGTATAGGAGTCTATCACCTGTATATAACAGGTGATAGACTCCTTTTTCTTATGAAATGGTCTTTTTCAGTGGTGTCTGTCTATGAATAAAGTTTCTTTTTTTAGCCATACAAATTTCGTGAAAAATTCCCAAATTAAGCCTGACATTTCCATAATATTCATTTATAATAGGGAAGTTGTGGGGTGATGGCTCCTTATTATGAGTTTTAGGATTTATTTTCCAGTTCAGTTAGTTTAATATCTTTTTTCTTGTAGAAGTTTTTGGAATATCTTATCCCAATGGCAATAAAAGGGGGGATTTTATGAACTCAAAAAAATGGTTTGTACTATTTTTAGTCTTTGTTGTTATTATGTCACAAAGTTTCATGCCAATCACTGCAAAGGCACAAGAATTAAATTCAGTGGGATTTGTAGATAGTATCGAGTTTGAGAGCACAGATTTATATTATGGACAAAGAACGAAAATCACTGTGAAATTTAGTGAAAAAGATAATTATGATTTACAGCCTGGAGATGTATTAACATTAACCTTACCTCAAGAACTAAAAGGATTTAATAAAAAAGTCGCATTAGATGATTATGGTGTTTGTGAAATATCATCAGGCATTGCGCAGTGTACATTTAATGAAAAGGTAAGTACGCATACAAATATAAGAGGGAAATTTGGTATTGATATTCAAGTTACAAATGTAGAAGTAGATCAGAAGAAAGAAATACAAACTAACTTAGGAACACTTTTAGAAATGAAAACCATAACTATTACAGGTCCAAGTAGCGGTGGTGGTAATGGTGATGGTGAAGAGCAAAAAGGACCATTTTCTTACAAAGGAGGTTATATAGATCCAGATAATACCCATGAAGTTCAGTGGTATTTGATGGTCAATTATAATAAGGATACTTTAAATAAAGATATTACGATAACTGATAGCTTACAAGGTGGTCAAAAATTAAAGAAGGATCATTTTTATATAGTGGTTGAAAACAGTGCAGAATATAGAGGTCTTACATTAAAAGATTTTGAGAGCCAAGGATATGGAACAATAAAATTTGTGAATGATTCAACTTTCAATATTACTTTTAATAAAAAGAAAGCTAGTGCTACTAGATTTTCAATTATGTATAACGTAGATATAACTGAAGAAGGAGAGAAACTTCAATATCTAAAAAATAAGTATACTATTAAATATGAGATAGAAAATCATAGACCGGTGTCTATGTCAGAAGTTGAACAAATTGAAAATATTACACTATATGGTGAGGCTGAAGGGGATAGACAGGAAAAAGATAAAGAGAAACCACAAGTGGAAGGCATGGGTGAAGAGAAAGAAACCGAAGAGACATGGGAAACAACAGATGAATTAAAAGAAGAGCACCCAAAACCGGAAACAGCGAAAGAATTGGAAGAAGAGGAAGAAGAGAAATTACAGGATCCAAAAGTAGAGAAACCACAAGTAGAAGGTATGGGTGAAGAGAAAGAAACTGAGGAAACAACGGATGAATTAAAAGAAGAGCACCCAGAACTAGAGCCAGAAACAGCGAAAGAATTGGAAGAAGAGAAACTACACGATGCAAAAGTAGAGAAACCACAAGTGGAAGGCGTGGGTGAAGAGAAGACAACAGAAGGAAGGGAATTCAACGATTCAAAAGCAGAAGAGCAGGGAATGGAAGAGACATGGGAAACAACAGATGAGTTAAAAGAAGAGCACCCAGAGCTGGAAACAGCAAAAGAAGAGGAAGAAGAGAAATTACAGGATCCAAAAGTAGAAAAACCACAAGTAGAAGGCGTGGATGAAGAAAAAGAAACTGAAGAAACATGGGAAACAATGGATGAATTAGAAGGGCAACCACAGCCAGAAGAAACAAGTCGGTTTGGAAAACATCAAGTACAAGCGAAATCCGAAGTACATGGATCATCAAAAGGTGGCGGAAAACAATTGCCACAGACGGGTGGTCATATGTCATATGGAGGACATGTAGGTGGAGTGTTGTTTGTGCTAGGACTATTAATGTTAGTAGTGAATAAAAGAAAATATAACTAGATTGATTTAAACGGACTATTATAGGCATATAATAGTCCGTTTTTTAGTTAAGTTAAGCATTTATGAGTTACATAAAATGGTGATTTAATGGGAAGAGAAAAAGAGGGGATGCAATACATGGTTTACATAAAAAAGTAGTAAAATCTTCTATATTGACCTAAAAACGCCCTTCAAGTAAACTAAAGAGAGTTTACAAATGAAAAGGTGATAAGGGTTGTTAATTTCAATTAAAACGTTACAAGATGATCGTTTTTTACGTCCGCTACAACATATTAGTGGCTTGTTTTTTGAGGAGAGTACGATAGGGTTTGAGAAAGAAGGGGCAAATCTTATTGTTGATATACAAATTGAAGGAAATGTAATGGCTTCTGCCTGTTTAACAGACGTTGTGACAGGAAATGTATATAAGCAAACATTTTCTAAAGATTTATCTTCTTATGGAGTAGAAAAAGAACGTATGAAACAAGTGAAGCATGTTGTTTCCTATGTGTATCTTTCAGTTTTACAGCAACTAACTGGAATAAAACAGAGCTGGGGAATTTTAACAGGGGTACGTCCAACAAAACTTCTTCATAAAATGCTACAAAGTGGTATGTCAAAAGAAGAGGCGCATAAAGAACTTCGTGATAGTTATTTAATTGATGAAGAAAAGATTAAATTATTGCAGCGCATCGTCGATTGTCAATTATCAGTTATTCCTGATTTATATCGCTTAAAGGAAGAAGTAAGTATTTATATCGGTATTCCGTTTTGTCCAACGAAATGTGCGTATTGTACGTTCCCGGCTTATGCGATTAACGGGCGCCAAGGCTCTGTTGATTCATTCTTAGGCGGTTTGCATTATGAAATTCGTGAAATTGGTGCGTTCTTAAAGGAAAAGGGAATTAAAGTTACGACGATTTATTACGGCGGTGGTACACCGACAAGTATTACAGCAGAAGAGATGGATATGTTGTATGAACAAATGTATGAATCCTTTCCAAATGTGGAAAATGTGCGTGAAGTAACGGTTGAGGCAGGGCGTCCAGATACCATTACACCAGAAAAACTAGAAGTATTAAATAAATGGAATATTGACCGTATTAGCATTAATCCGCAGTCGTACCATCAAGAAACGTTAAAGGCGATTGGGCGCCATCATACAGTAGAAGAGACAATTGAGAAGTATCATTTAGCACGTAAAATGGGAATGAACAATATTAATATGGACTTAATTATTGGTCTTCCAGGTGAAGGGTTAGAAATCTTTCAGCATACGTTAGCTGAAACGGAAAAGTTAATGCCAGAATCATTAACTGTGCACACACTATCATTTAAACGTGCTTCTGAAATGACGCAAAATAAGCGCAAATATAAAGTTGCTGGTCGCGAAGAAATTACTGCGATGATGCATGAAGCAGAAGAGTGGACGAAAAAACATAATTACGTACCATACTACTTATATCGTCAAAAAAATATTTTAGGCAACTTAGAGAATGTAGGGTATGCGATGCCAACGCAAGAGAGCCTCTATAATATTGTAATTATGGAAGAAGTGCAGTCTATTATTGGTCTTGGTTGCGGTGCATCAAGTAAATTTGTTCATCCGAAAACAGGAGCCATTACGTATTTTGCCAATCCGAAAGATCCAAAGTCATACAATGATGGCTATGTAAAATATACAGAAGATAAGCTAAAGATTTTAGAAGAACTATTTTGTTAAACGAAAATAAGTCTGTCCTTTTGGATAGGCTCTTTTTTTGGTAGTGATGAGGTGGCGAATTTTGTCGTCTGATCGATATTTCGTGTCGAATCGCCGATATTTTTCATTTTGCGCTGATATTTCGTGCTCAATCGCCGATAAAAGTGCTACTTGCGCCGATATAATTTCATATATCGAGACCGCTTCTGTGATGATGTATGTTTTATTTCGCTATTTTAGGGCAATAACAGCCCGAGTGGTGATCATGTCGAGAAACATCAGAAAAAGAAAGTAAAAATGTGAAGGAAATGTCTATCTATACACGAAATGATAAATTTATGAAAGTATAAAGGGGGCATATTTTGGCATGTATATGACGATTGGGAGAATTTTTGATTTAACAGTTGGTAAGTATCCAAATAAAGAAGCATTGGTAGAACCGGCAAGAAATATTCGCTGGACATATACAGAATGGGATGAACAAGTAAATAAAACGGCGCATGCTTTATTAGCTGAAGGGGTGAAAAAAGGGGATACTGTATCGGTTTATTTATATAATTGTCATGAATTTGTAAACGTTTACCTAGCTTGTTCTAAAATCGGCGCAATCTTTAATCCAATTAATTTCCGCTTAAAAGCAAAAGAAGTCGCTTATATTCTTCAAGATGCATCCTCAAAAGTTGTTGTATTTGAAAAAGCTGTTGAACAAACAGTTGCCGCTATTGAAAAAGATTTCCCAAACAGTTCTTTTTGGTATATAGAAGATGACAAACCGAATTATGCTGAGTCATATCATGAAAAAGTACAGGCTGCACCATCAACAGAAGTCGATATAGTAGTAGAAGAAATAGACTTTTGTTCTATGCTATATACAAGTGGTACAACAGGTCATCCTAAAGGCGTGTTACATCGTCATCGTGAAATTGCAGAGCATAGTATGATTTGTACATATTTCTTAAAGTATAACAGAGATAGTATCGGGCTTTCGGTAGCGCCGCTTTATCACTGCGGAGAATTAAATGCTGGCATTTTGCCGCGTATTCAAGTCGGCGGAAAAAATGTTATTTTACACCACTTCGATACAAAGACAGTATTACATTCGATAGAAACGGAAAAAATTACAACATTCTTTGCCGCGCCAACGATGTGGAATATGATGTTACAAGAGGATTTGTCACAGTATGAATTACAATCGATGAAGGTTGGGATATATGGCGGCGCGGCAATGGCACCGGCACTTGTGAAAGAATGCAAGGAGCGTCTTTTTATTGATCTTGTCCAAATTTATGGTATGACAGAAATGGGACCAGTCGTTGCTTTTTTAGTAGAAGAAGATCAAATTACGAAAGCTGGTTCTGCGGGGACGCTTTGCTTTAGTCATGAAATTCGCATTGTGAAGCCGAATGAGGAGGGACCATCTGAACCAGATGATGTATTACTTCCTTATGAAGTAGGGGAGATTATTTTGCGTGGGCCATGTATGATGGCGGGCTATCATAATCATGATGAGGCGACAGCAAAAGCATTGTACAAGGGGTGGTACCATTCAGGTGATTTGGGATATTTAGATAGAGATGGTTATTTATATGTGGCTGATCGTGTAGACGATATGGTAATTAGCGGTGGAGTGAATATTTATCCGCGTGAAATTGAAGATTTCCTTCATAGTCATCCAGGTGTATTGGATGTTGCTGTTCTTGGTGAACCAGATGAATTGTGGGGGGAACGTGTTGTTGCAGTAATCGTGAAAAAAGATGAGTATGTAACAGCAGCTGATTTAGAAAAATTTTGTAAAGAAAGCGACCAATTGGCTGATTATAAGCGTCCACGCCATTATATATTTGTCGATGAACTTCCGCGAAATGCAAGCGGAAAGCTTCAAAAATTTATACTCCGTGAGTCGTTAAAAGGTGCGAAGAAATAGAAGAAAAACAGGAGTCAAAGGGCTCCTGTTTCATTCTTATTTACGTGAAAAGCCTTCTTCATCTAGGTATTCCGCTGCTTCTGGATAGGAATTAAATGTACCATCTAAGTTTAAGCTGGCGTACACGTTCCACATATCGTCTTCGTGAATGAGTGTAAGCGTATGACCATCTTCATTCCGCCATTCCTCTTCTGTTACCGGTGCAGCTTGTACCACGATTTCTTCTGGGGTATGTGATAGCCGCTCAATTGCTTTTTGAATGAGTGTTCGCAGTTCATCTGCTGAAAAATCGCGGATATTTACCATGCCTTTATCATCTGTTTTATAACCGCTAATTCCACTTGCATATACGAAACCATTTCCATTTGGGTGTAAATGATAGACAACGTTCTTTTTATCTAAACGACTTTCTTCAAAGTGAAAGTTAACGCGCTTTAACGATACATTTTTTCTTTCTAGTTGCGGGAAGGACTCGATAATTGATAATTTCTCTTCAAAAGTTAGCATAAAGCCTCCAAAGTATATAGTATAAGATTTAATTTGTTCATTATAGCATAGCGCGTTCTTTTTCTAAAGATGGAAGAGATCATTATATGTAGTGGTCAAAGTTGTTTTTTATCTTTCTACATACAGTGTTTATATGAATCTATGTTTGTAAGGTTTTAATATCGATATATTAGTATTTTATATTAAAGTTGACATTTAAAATTTTAGACAGTATAGTAACATTTTGTATTAGCAATATGCTATCATTAAGAATATATGAATTTAATCTTCCTTTTATTTGGAGGAGCGTTAAGCTGGAGGGAATATTTGATGTACAAACAGTTACCACATGGTGTAAAAATTGGGATTACGCGCTCAATTGTTGCTTCTTTTGAACAGTATATGAAAGACATTGAGTGGAATGCGGAAAAATTTGATATGCAACAGTTTGTTGAGCAGTGGAAACAATACTTATACACAAGATCGACTTGGCTTCATAAAGTAGATCGTGAACTAAAAGAACATCCAGATTTCCATCAAGCATTAGCAATGAGAGTAAACGAGAAAATAAATGAGCTAATTAATGAAGAGCCGACGGAAGAACAGAAAGAACAATTAAAGAAACATAAGGTAAAACATGTGGATGAAATGTGTAAATTAGAAGCACAGTATCATATTGACCGTTTACTTGTAACAAAATAGATTTTACATAGAAAAAGAGCCTATACAAAAGGATGAGGGACTCCATTCTTTTGTATAGGCTCTTTTAATGATAGAAATAAATAAGGGAAGACATGTTTACTCTGCCTTCTCTTATTTTATTAATCTTGTGGTACAATTGCTTTCCATGTGGATAAGTCCATCTCTTTTTTCAGTACGAAAGAAACAGGGAAGATAAATGACCACGGTTTTGTTGAATTTGCTTTAATTTCAAGGTTTGGTAATGTAAAAGCACCTTTCACAACTATTTCGCCAGATGCATCTTCGATATGAAGTGGAAGCTGCTTTAGTTGAATATTACGCTTGCAGCCATTACGGATTAAAATAGTCGCATGTAAATCGCCATTTTCTTTTTGAGCAGCTTGTAAACCTAAGAAGTTTAACTCACCATTTTGAGGAGGTGTTAAACTTTCTACAAAGTTGCGTAAAGCTTCCTTACCTTGTGGAGATAGTTGTGTTTCCCAAGTCGGATCTAAATCTAAGCGATGCTCGCCCTCTAATTCGAATGCTAATTGCCAATCTGTTTGAGATAATTCTGCATCGGTAATTGTTTCTTCATCGAATGTGAAAACCCAAGGCATATTTACATTGGCAGGAATATCGCCAATGTCTGATAAGTTAAATGTTTTACGTGCGCACAGCTCATCCTCTTTATTTAATAGTAATAACGTTACTTCTTCGAAAGAAATTGGCTTCGAAATGCTGCTGCGAATAAAAGCAGCTACAGCATAGGAGCCCTCACGCTTTTCAATTTCAATCCCAGATAAAGAAATTTGATTTTCTTGTAAACGTGGTAACTCTTTATGTAAGAACTGATAAATATATTTTTGTTCTTGAGCTACTTCCCCCCAGCTAGGATGAAAATATAGAACAGGTTTCACTGTTTTATTTTGGGGAGTTGCTTCTTTTTGACCAAATAATTGATCACTTGAAACAGCGGAATCCTTCCCTTTTTTCTTTGCTCTTTTTAAAAATGACAGCATAAAACTTCACCTCATTATACGTTTTGTGGCACTGTTAAGTGACGTGCGACATATCGGCACATATCTTTTTCGAAAGTGCTATATGTATATAAGAAAATTTCCAGCCCTTCTTTTTGATAAAGGCGTGTCGGGTCTTCTTGTTGATAGTGTCTTAGTCCAATACCTTCTTTTAAATGGTTCATTGCTTCTAAGTGGTTAATCCAGTTTTGATCTAGGAAGTGAAGACCAACTTGGCGTAATGACTGTTGTAAGTCTGTATGGCTATCTAGTTCTTTGACGCGCTCAATATAATCAGCAATTGTATCTTTTAATTCAGCCTGTAAATCTTCAGGAGAATGGATATTATTAGCCGATAGTTCTGGGAACGATTCAGATGGTAAAACTTCCTGTAAAGCAGCTATTAATTTTGTGAAATCCCATTCTTCCGGAAGCATTCCTTCTAGAAGATGTTGTTTTGCAATGGCATCGACTGCATGTTCAATCATCGGAATGAAAGTTTCTATCATATCTGTTTCCTCATTTAAGAAACGATTGCGAAGTTTATAAATGACATTTCGTTGATCATTAATCACATCATCTAATTTTAAGTTATATTCACGCATAGAGAAATGGCTACCTTCACAAATTAATTGTGTACGGTTAACAAAGTCATGAATTTTTGCTGATTGAATAAGACCTGAACTGTCTGCTTGTAGTGATTTTTTTAACTTTTCCACTTCTTCATGTGCAAAGCGCTGGATTAAATCATCTTCTAATGAAAGGAAGAACTGAGAACTTCCAGGGTCACCTTGTCGACCAGCGCGTCCCTTTAATTGGTTATCAACGCGGCGAGATTCATGGCGCTCTGTACCGATTACATGCAATCCCCCAAGCTCATGAACACCTTCACCTAGCAAAATATCGGTTCCGCGTCCAGCCATATTTGTCGCAATTGTAATTTGTCCTTTTTGACCGGCTGTTGCAATTAAGTCCGCTTCTTGCTCAGCGCTTTTAGCATTTAATAACTGGTAGGACAATCCAGCTTCATCTAAATAACGAGCAACCGTTTCGGATTGCAAAATGGACATTGTCCCAATTAAAATAGGTTGTCCCGTTTTATGACGTTTGATGACTTCTTCACGCACAGCTTTATATTTAGCGTCAGCGGTTACGTATACGACATCTTTTTTATCTTCACGAATAACAGGACGATTCGTTGGAATCGGGATCACTTCCATATTATACACACGGTTGAATTCTTTTTCTTCCGTTTTCGCTGTACCAGTCATTCCAGATAATGTAGGATACATACGGAAGAAGTTTTGAATTGTAATCGATGCTTGGGTTTGATTTTCCTCTGTAATTTGTAAGCCTTCTTTTGCTTCAATTGCTTGATGTAATCCATCGCTTAAAGAGCGTCCATCCATCACGCGCCCTGTAAAAATATCAACGAGCATAATCTTATCATCATGGACAATGTAGTCAACATCTCGTTGGAAGGTTACATGCGCACGTAGCGCTTGAATCATATAATGATACAATGTTTGATGTTCAAGATCATATAAGTTATCAATATCAAATAAATCTTCTATTTTCGAAATTCCTTCCTCTGTGAAACTAGAAGATTTTGTTTCTGCATCGTATGTATAATGCAAAGTATCTTTAAATGATTGAATAACCTTTGCACATAAATAGTGTAATTCAGAACTACTTGATTTTTTTCCAGCGATAATAAGTGGTGTTTTAGCTTCATCAATTAAGACACTATCGATTTCATCAATAATCGCAAAATGGTACGGGCGTTGTACTTGATCTGCTAAGGAAGGAGCCATATTATCACGAAGATAGTCAAATCCGAATTCTGTTCCGATACCATATGTAATATCAGCTTGATAGGCAAGTTTCTTTTCAGATGGATCAATTTGTGGGATGTTTAGCCCAACTTGTAAACCAAGAAACTCATGCACTTGTCCGATTAACTCTTTATCCCGTTTTGCTAAATAATCGTTTACTGTAATAACATGAACCCCTTTGCCTTCTAGAGCACGCACATATGTCGGTAAAGAAGAAACGAGCGTTTTCCCTTCACCAGTTGGCATTTCAGCGATATTTCCTTCTAATAATACAAGTCCTCCAATTAACTGAACATCATAGTGACGCAAGCCAAGTACGCGCTTTGCGGCTTCACGTACAACCGCGAATGCCTCTACTTTTATATTATCAATTGTTTTTCCGTTTTGGAGCATATTTTGAAATATCGTTGTTTTTTGACGCAATTCTTCATCTGATAAACGTTCCATGTCCGGTTCTAATTGATTTATTTTATTTACGAGTTGTTCATACTTTTTTAACTTTCTTTTCTGAGAATCTCCTAACAGCTTTTTTACCGAATTCAGCATTTTGTAACACTCCTCTTACTGACAATAGCTTCATTATATCACATGTTTCTCTAGAAAAAGTAGAAGGAGTAAATAGAAGAAAAATATGGGTAATAAACTTACATTTCATACATTTTATTTTCGATAGAAAAAGAAAGAGAGTATTCAATATATGAGAAATTTGGTATGATAACTTAATGAGATAAGGTGGTGCTTGTACGAATTTTGAAGAGCATTTCGAAAGAGAACATCCTACTATATATAGAAGTGGTCAGTGTTTTTATCAGCTATGTTATATGAAATGAAAAAGAAAATGAATGTAAATTTTCTTTTTGTTTCATGGCTATGGTTTATATGCTCGGAAAGTGAATTTATATATATTGTGTATACACTTTATCTATTTGAATATTTCGATAAAAATATTCAAAATTCATTCAATATATGAAAAGAAAAGAGAAGGAACATGAATAAAAAGTTCGTTAAAGGGGCTGCGATTTTAACGATTACAACGTTTCTATCGAAGCTGTTGGGAAGTTTTTTTCAAATCCCATTACAAAACATTGCAGGAGATGAGGTATTAGGTATTTTTCGCCTTGTTTTTCCTGTATATATGATAGCTTTAACTTTATCGGTTGCCGGGGTTCCAGTAGCGATATCTAAATTAATAGCAGAACTTCATGAAAAGAATGAGCAAGAAAGGATAGCGAAATTATTTACTTCTGCCTCTATTATAGGCAGTATATTTGGATTAATTGGCTGCGTTGTTATTGTACTTGGATCTAGCACAATTGCTAATATGCTTGGAGGGCAAGAGACAAGACTGTCACTTATTATCACTTCATTTGCACTTTTGGTTGCGCCGTATATGGCAGTATATCGCGGGTATTTTCAAGGGTTTGGAGATATGGCTCCAACTGGCGTGTCACAAGTGATTGAACAGTTTGTTCGCGTGTTTTTTATGCTGACAATTGCGTATGTATGTGTTGTTTGGAATGAAAGTAGCGATGTCGTAACAGGTGGGGCGATGATTGGCGCGGTTCTTGGCGTAATGAGCTCACTGCTATACTTGCGTGTCCAGTATAGTAAAAGTCCATATCGTTATAAGACGAAAACATACACATTTCAAGACTTGAAACGAGATGGAAAGAGAATATTGCACATTTCGATTCCGATTGCAATTGGCGCGTTATCTATGCCCATTTTAAATTTAATAGACTCCATTACCATTCCGAGTTTACTGCATGAATCCTCTGAAACGATTCATGCGCAATTTGGTATATATAGTCGCGGCTTTGCTTTTACGCAATTAATTGTCGTGTTTGCGAGTGCTATGGTATTTCCGCTAATTCCATTATTAACGTCAGCTTTAACGAAGCACGACACCCAGTTAGCGAGAGTAACAGTGCAGCGTACAACAGAACTTGCCCATGTTTTAACAATGCCTATGACAGTTTGGCTCATTGCGTTAACAGTACCTTTAAATGTAGGTTTGTTTACAGATGCGAAAGGGAGCGGTATGTTAGCCGTTGTGATTGGTAGTTCGTATTTTACTTCACTTATGGTATTATCAATAGGTATTTTGCAAGGCATTAATCATTCGATGAAAGCTGCATGGATTGTGATTTGTGCAAGTTTCGTAAAGATTATATTCAATATTGTACTTGTGGGAGAGTTTGGTATAAGCGGAGCAGCTTATAGCACGCTGTTTATATATATATTGATTTGTATTGTAAATCAAATGTATATTCGTAAATATCTTGCGTATTCCATTCATATAGGCAGATTTTTTGCTGTCATTTGTGTATCCTGTATTTTAGGATTTGGTTTATATGAGGTATCTACTACCATACCTGTAACGGATTCAAGATTTTTTGCGCTTTTATACAGCGGAATCGCATTTTGTTTGGCAACGCTATTATATGGTTTATGTGCATTAAAACTTGACTGGATATCGAAAGAACAGATATCCTTTTTAAGGAAATAGAACATTTAGTACTCTCATTTGTAGAGATTCATATCCGCTGATGCGGAATAGATAAAAGCAATGAATAGCTTTAGTAGGGAAGCTATTAGTTTTATGTTATCAAACCTTTTTTATCAAGGAGTTGATGGCCATTTGTTTAAGTACAAAAAGAGTTGATTGCGAAATGTTGGAGGAGATTAAGAGTGCGGTTAGTTTTATCAGGATATTACGGTTTTTATAATGTTGGGGACGAAGCGATTTTGCAGTCAATTATTAAGGCATTACATGAAGAGGATCCTACTCTTCAACTTGTTGTACTTTCCAATGATCCTGACTATACAAGGAAAATGTACGGTGTAGAAGCAGTAAATCGCTGGGATATAAAAGCGATTTATCGCGAGATAAAACAAAGTAATGGTCTCATTAGTGGAGGCGGTAGCTTATTACAAGATAAAACGAGTATTAAAAGCATCTTATATTATACAGGTATTATGCGCTTAGCTCGTTTTTTGAAGAAACCGTACTATATTTATGCACAAGGAATTGGTCCCATTACAAAGAAGCAAAATCGATTATTAGTAAAATGGCATGTGTCAAAAGCAGAATATATCTCAGTGCGTGATGAAGACTCTTTTCTGTATTTAAAAGAAATTGGTATTAAGAAAGGTATTGAACTTGTCCCTGACCCCGTATTAGCTTGTCAGCCAGAGCAGCAACATTCAGGCTGGTTACAAAAGCAATCTGTTCAGGGGAAAGTGATTGCAGTGAGTGTTCGTTACTGGGATGCAAAAGAAGATTATATGAGAAAGTTAGCCGAAACGTTAAAGAAGTTTAAGCAAGAGGGCTATCATATTTTGTTTGTACCGATGCATGGACCGTTCGATCAAAATGCATCTCGTGATATTATTAATTTAATGGGGGAAGAAGCTCATATGCTCCCGTATAAAATGGATATTCACGAAAAAATTGCTATTTTATCAGAATGTTCCCTGTTAATTGGAATGAGACTCCATGCGCTTATATTTGCTGCAGTAGCAAATATACCTATGATTGGTATTTCATACGATCCAAAGATTGATTCCTTTTTACAACAAGTGAATCAGCCGATCATTGGCAACGTAGATGGAGATTGGACAGCGGAAACATTATATAGCATGGCGATGAAACAACTTCAACAAAAAGAAAATGTACAGTTGACACTAGGTCAGCGCGTGGAAGAATTACGTGAACAAATTTCAAAAGCTTCCAAGCACATTATTTATGATTTACATACAAGAGAAGGGGCAAAAAGAGAAGTGAAATCGAAAATTTAGAAGTCATTCCCTCTTTTATAAATAACACTAAAAATATATAAGAATGAGAGAACGAATCAATATGATAATCTAGCTTCTAGATTATGAAAAAATATATCAATAATGTGAGTGAATAAAAAAGATCAAGGTGATTGTGACACCTTGATCTTTTTTATTTATATGCTTTTCGCGAAAAGAAGTCTGTTTTGTCGTATAAAGTCGAAAAATAGTAACAATTAGATGTTGAAATATGACGATTGTACCTGTTATAGTTGAATATAGATATATCTAAAGAATACGAATGTAATTTAGATGAAATCCTTTATATATATGTATTTTTTTGATTTTATTGGAAGTTATTTTTCCGTAGAAATAGAAAATTACATATTTAAGAAATTGAAATGTTACCATTTTTGTCGAAATTAACTGTTGAAAAATGTTTAAAAATATCCAAAAATGGTGTATTATGTTTATTGTTCTACTTTATGGATGATTTTTTCATTCTATTAAGATGAATTTTTAACACATTATATTTACTAGTTTCATAATTTATCAAAAAATACATTTTTATACATACATTATGAAGCTAGTATTACATTCCTGAAGGAGGAAATAGATAAAATGGCAAAGAATAACTCTTACAAAAAAGTAATCGCTGGTACAATGACAGCTGCAATGGTAGCAGGCGTTGTTTCTCCAGTAGCAGCAGCAGGTAAAACATTCCCAGACGTAGAAAATCACTGGTCAAAAGACTCAGTTTACTACTTAGTAGAAAAAGGTGCTATCAAAGGTAACGATGACGGTACATTTGCTCCTGACCGCACAGTAACTCGTGCAGAAGCAGCTACAATGATGGCTCAAATTTTAAACTTAAAAATTGAAGAAAATGCAAAACCATCTTTCAAAGATGCTCAAGATCACTGGGCTTCAAAATTCATCGCAGCTGTAGAAAAAGCTGGTGTAGTTGCAGGTAAAGGTGACGGCACATTCGATCCAAATGGAAAAATCGATCGTGCTTCAATGGCAGCTATGCTTGTAGGAGCTTACAAATTAGATTCTAAAGTAAGTGGAGAATTAAAAACGAAATTCGATGACTTAAAAAATCATTGGGGTGAAAAGAAAGCGAACATCCTAGTTGAATTAGGAATCTCTGTAGGTACAGGTAGCGCTTGGGAGCCAAACAAATCTGTAACTCGTGCAGAAGCAGCTCAATTTATTGCAAACACTGATAAGAAGTTCGGTGCAGCAGCAAAAGTTGACTCTGCAAAAGTAGCTACATCTCAAAAATTAGAAGTTAAATTCGACAAAGCTGTTGAAAAATTAACTAAAGAAGATGTGAAGGTAGCAAACAAAGCTAACAACGATAAAGTATTAGTTAAAGATGTAACTTTATCTGAAGATAAAACAACTGCTACAGTTGAATTATACGGTAAACTAGAAGCTAAACAAACTTACACTGTAGATGTAAATAATGTTGGTAAAACAGAAGTAACTGTTGGCTCTTTAGAACCAAAAACAATTGAAATGGCTGATCAAACAGTTGTAGCTGGAAAAGCAACTAAATTACAATACAAAGTTACTGATGAAAACGGTACTGAAATTGTTTCACCAACTGGTATTGAATTTGAAACTCCAGCTGCTGAAGGAACAATTAAAAACGGTGAGATTACTTTAGCAAAAGGTACTTCAACTACTGTAAAAGCAGTATACAAAAAAGGCGATAAAGTAGTAGCTGAAAGTAAAACTGTAAAAGTTTCTGCTGAAGGTGCTACAGTAGCTTCAATCTCTAATTGGACAGTTACAGAACAAAATAAAGCTGACTTTACTTCTAAAGATTTCAAACAAAATAATAAAGTTTATGAAGACGACAATGCTTACGTTCAAGTAGAATTGAAAGACCAATTTAATATGGTAACAACTGGAAAAGTTGAATATGAATCATTAAATACAGAAGTAGCAGTGGTAGATAAAGCTACAGGTAAGGTAACAGTACTAAGTGCAGGAAAAGCGCCAGTAAAAGTAACTGTTAAAGATGAAAACGGTAAAGAACTTGCTACAAAAACAGTTGAAATCGAAACTTTTGCTAAAAAAGCAATGAACGAAATTAAATTAGAAAAAACAAACTTAACTCTTTCTACAAAAGATGTAACAGACTTCAAAGTAGAAGCACCGGTATTAGACCAATATGGCAAAGACTTTGATGCTGATAAAGTAGAAGTAAAAGTTTACGATAAAGATGGCAAAGAACTAACAAAACATGCATTAAAAGCTGATTATAAAAACAAAGAATTAGTAGTAAATTCTAACGGCCAAGAAGCTGGTAAATACACAGTAGAATTAACAGCTATTTCTGGTGAAAAAGAAGTTAAAGCTAAATTAGCATTAGAGTTAAAAGACCCAGGTTTATTCTCTAAATTTGAAGTTCGTGGTTTAGAGAACGAATTAGATAAATATGTTACTGATGAACACAAGAAAAATGAAATGACTGTTTCGATTCTTCCAGTTGATGCAAATGGTTTAGTTTTAAAAGGTGCAGAAGATGCTGAATTAGAAGTAACAACAACAGATAAAGAAGGTAAAGAAGTACCTGCAACTAGTGCACAAATTTCTGTAAAAGATAACCGTGTAATTGCTCTTGGTACAGATGTAAAAGCTGGTGAAACTTATAAAGTAGCTGTTAAATTAGATGGTAAGTTAATCACAACTCACTCATTTAAAGTTGTTGATACAGCACCAGCTGCTAAAAAACTAGCAGTAGAATTTACAAGCACAACTCTTAAAGATGTGGCTCCAAAAGCTGATTTAAAAGCTGAGCTTGCAAACATTCTATCTGTTGATAACGTACCTGCAACTGAAGCAAGTGCAACTGTAACTGATGTGAAATTTGTTTCTGCAGATACAAATGTTGTAGCTGATGAAACTGGTTTATTTGGTGAAAAAGGTTCAACTTCTGTCTTTGTTAAAGAACTTACTGTTAAAAAAGGTGAGAAAACACAAAAAGTTGAATTTGACAAACCAGTAAGAGTAGCTGTAATCTATTAAAGAAGCACCAAAAAACTAATTTAAAATCATTTGATACATTAAATGATTAGTAAAAGCCTATGAGAAAATAGACAAAAGTCTATGAGTATCATAGGCTTTTTATTTGGTTTACAAAATAAAAAATTCTCAATTTTACTATATATCTTTATTGAGAAATATATCCTCACCCTATCAAAACCTCTTGCAATATATGTAAAGATTTTGTAAATCCCAATATTTTCTTACTAAAAATAGATTAGAAATATGAATGATATTGTCGAAAAACGAGGTATATTGTCATTAAAAGTCTGAATATTACAGATGCTGCAAAAAAATATTTGGATAATAATGTGTTTATTTGTGATATAATTCCATTTGTGTATTTGATATACAAATGGAAAAATTGATCCTATGGAATAGTAGAAGTGGTTTTATTATTGACTATATCTTGATAACACAATAAAAAGTTGAATTATCGGAAAATGTCGAATCTTCTTTTGATAAAACTGTTGAAAAAAAATAACCGAATATAGTATGATGAACTTGTTTCAAAAAGATAGTAAAAATGTATTATTTTACCTAATATTTTTTCTACTATCTATAATTATGTGAAACTCTTTGGAATTTGTATGTATGTTTGTATGTAGTTTTTCGATTAATAGGTTTATAAGTAACTAGTTTTCAAATTACATATGATTATGAAACTAGTAACATAGTCCTAAAGGAGGAAAAGAGAGAAATGGCAAAGAATAACTCTTACAAGAAAGTAATTGCAGGTACAATGACAGCGGCAATGGTGGCGGGAGTTGTATCTCCAGTAGCAGCGGAAAATAAATCGTTCCCAGATGTTCCATCTGATCATTGGGCAGCAGAATCCATTTATTATTTAGTAGATCAAGGTGCTATCAAAGGTAAACCAGATGGCACATATGGTCCAAGTGAAGCGATTGACCGCGCTTCTGCAGCAACGATCTTTGCACAGCTTTTAGAATTACCAATTGATGAAAATGCTCAGCCATCTTTCAAAGATGCTAAAAATACATGGGCTGCAAAATACATTGCGGCAGTTGAAAAAGCAGGTGTTATCGTCGGTGACGGTAAAGATAACTTCTATCCAGAAGGTAAAATCGATCGTGCTTCTTTCGCATCTATGTTAGTAAATGCATATAACTTAAAAGATAAAGTAAACGGCACATTAGTGACAAAATTTGATGACTTAAGAGGACATTGGGGCGAAGAAAAAGCAAATATCCTCGTTAACCTTGGCATTTCTGTAGGTACAGGTAAGGCTTGGGAGCCAGATAAATCTGTAACTCGTGCAGAGGCAGCTCAATTTATTGCACAAACACATAGTAAATATGGAAAAGAAGATAACAGTGAAGCGAAAGTAACGAACGTTTCTGTTTCTGGACCAACAGAGTTAACATTAACTGGTACAGGATTGAAAAAGCTTGCTGCTGAAGATGTAACGCTTGAAGGAAACAAAGCGATTGCAATTCAAGCAAGTGAAGATGGAAAAACAGCAACTGTAACACTTAGCGGTAAAGTTGCTCCAAATAAAGATCTTACTGTAAAAGTAAAAGATGATTCATTCAATGCGAAATATGTATATGAAGTGAAAAAATTACGTGTAGAACCACTTACATTTGATGACGATCGTGCAGGTCAAGCAGTTGTATTTAAAGTGAATGACGAAAAAGGCAACGCTGACATCGAATATTTAGATATAGCTGGTTACGATGTGAAATTTGTTGCGAATAACTTAGATGGTACTCCGGCAGAAATCTTTGAAGGAGGTTCTGCAGAGTCAACAACTGGTAAACTAGCTGAAGGTATCGCTGAAGGTAAATATAAAGTGGAAGTACAAGTGACAAAACGCGGCGGCATTACCATTACAAACACTGGCTTTATCGAAGTGAAAAACCTTGATGCAGAAGCAACAGCAATTAAAAATGTTGTCTTTGCAGTAGATGCAAATAGAGACGGAAAAGTAAATTATGCTAAAGTACTAAATGGAACAGACTTTACTTTAAATAGTAAAACATTAGTTGCTGGTGAAAAAGCAGGTATCCATAAAGTTGTTGCTCAAATTAATAAAGAGAACAAAGTTGTTGATCCTAATGCAATTAGCTTGAAATCATCTAATCCAGGTGTTATCTCCGTGAAAAACGGTGAAATTAAAGCGGAAGCAGCTGGTTCTGCAACACTTACTGTTAAAGTGGGCGATGTAACAAAAGACTTTAACTTTGTTGTAAAAACGGATGCACGTAAACTTACAACTGTAAAAGCAAATCCAGATCAATTAAAAGTTGTTGAAGGCAAAGAGTTACCAGTAACATTTGTAACAACTGACCAATATGGCGATCCATTTGGTGCAAACACTGACGCAATTAAAGAAGTGTTACCGCAAACAGGTATTGTAAAAGCTCTAGATGTTACTACAACAAAAGAAGGTTCAATTGGCACATCTTCTATTCTAGTAAAAGGTGCGAAAGTGGGAGCAGGTACAATCCACTTCCAAAACCCAAATAACAATGCAAGCGGCGAAGGTTACGGCTCACTTCATGTTGAAGTTACGAAGAGCAATATCGGTCATGACGCTCCACGTTTCGAGCTAGTTTCTAAAGCAGGTCAAAAAGATCAAGCAGCAGATACTACACTTGCAGCAGGAAATACAGTTGCATATCAATTATCTAACTACACTACAGAAGGTGTATATGCAGATGCAGCAAGCTTAGAAGGTTACGAATTTAGAGTAGGTAATGAGGAAATTGCGGAAGCTAAAATTGATGGAAAAGCATTAAAAGTAACAGGTAAAAAAGCAGGTGTTACAGATGTTATTTTAACGAAAGATGGCGCTACAGCTGGACACGCTACAATTACTGTTACACAAGAAAATATTCAAATTACATCTGTTAAATTTAAAGATGTAGAAGTGGAACAATTTGAAAATCGTAAAGTAGATATTCATAGAGTGCTTGACGTTGTGAAGAGTGATAAAGATGATGTTATAAACGGTATCAAATTAAATATCAACACAGAACATAAAGTACGTATTGTAGATGATGCAGCAAATCCAGAACAAGGTAAACTTTACCTTGACCGCAACGACAATGCTACATTTGATGGTAACGATGTTGCGCTTGGTTATGTAACAGCTGTGAAATCAAATGATACAGTATCTAAAGAAGGAAATGAACTATTCGACTTCTTAGCTGATGAAACTGCTGATAAGAAAAATGATGTCTTCAAAGGTGTAACAACTGCATTTGGAGATAAAGGTACAGTTATCTTTAAAGTATTGAAAGATAGAGTTGCACCAACTACTGAGTATGGTACAAAAGCTGTAACAATCAACGTAATTAAAGAAGAAATCTAATTGATTACTAATCCCTGCGCTACTAGTGGCGTGGGGATTGTTTTTGTTCTAATGAGATAAGCCCCTTTAGAGATTTCTAAAGGGGCTTATCTTATGATTATTGCTTAAACTTAAACATTTCACCACTTAAATTGGAGTCACTATATACAAACAAGACCATATTAATATTGTTGTCTTTTATGTATTGGTAAACATCTTTTTCGTGATAGTGACGTAAATCTAGTATTGATGTATGTTTAAAGTTTTGGGCGAAGTGCGGTATGATCGCATTTGCAAATGAGTCTTTTAAAATTAAAATACGGGTATTGTTTGGTGCATCATGATTTTCAAAGATAATTTCCGGATAATCGTTTGTGTAATACCCTGCGTATGATGTTGTGCCCTTTTGTTTTTCTGTACCATATAGTTCATCTAGTGAATGATAAATTGTGCCATTTGCATCTTTGACCGTAACACTTGTGAAGTGGAAGCCACCCTTTGGTGTGTAATAGCATAGTTTTTCACCTGTTGCATCGATGAGCTGATACAATTGGTTATTAAAGCTACCAACGAGATGCTTGTTTTTTGCACATACTCGCGTGTAATCTTCTCGCTTCACTTCTTTTCCTATATATATAGAAGATTCTTGTTTTATCGTATTCATAATGTATTGGTAGCCTAGAAAGGCACCATCCATATTCCAGTGATGATCTGTTTTAAAATACATATCTTGTATTTCTTTTTGTGTATATTGTTTCTGAAAATGTTCCATAATTTTAATTGGTTTTACATCCGCTGGAAGTTGATTTAAAAAGTATTGTAAATTTTCCTTCGCATATGTTTGAATGTGAGAAGGTAATTTAAATGATAAGGCGTTCGTTTTAGACGGCGGCAGTGCAAAGTAAAACTCAATATTTTGTTCTTTCAGAAACTGAGACAATTCTCGAATCCTTGGCATTGACTTGTCAATTTCTTTATATTTTGTTGTCCATGCCGGATTTTTTAAGAGCCATTTATCATCGGTAAGAATGATATCGTTAATGAGAGACTTGTCCATTTTGATCTGGGCAAGCGTATAGGTTTTTATGAGCTCATCTCGGCCCACTAATTGATCGTTTGTATATGCTTCGAAATCTTTAAAGAAATTGCCCGACACAATCGATTCTTTTGTCAGGACAGGTTTTTGAGCAAGTTGACGATTTTCAACAGGTGAAATCGCACGATCTGTTTTCAGCAATGATATAATTCCAAATGAAAGGATAATGGTGAGAAAACCGATACAAAGAACAAAGTTCCCCAATTTTTTCATAATTACTTTTCCTTCCTTTATAAGTTAGAACCTAAAATAAATAAATGGATTATATGTCGAATTAACGAGATACATAATCGAAATCATAAATAATGTGAGTAATATAATTGGACGTGCAATTTGCATAGAAAATGCATACGTCTTTGGCGCAAGTTCGAGTACGTTTTGAATGCGCATTAAAATTGGTGTTGCTGCAATGAAGGCAATGAGAAAGACAAGACCATATTCATGTAAGTATAACATCGTGTTATCATCTGTTAGTGGATGATGAAGACCGATCATTGATTGTAAGTATTGGAACGAGTACGCAAAATTGTCAGCGCGAAAAAAGACCCATCCAATCATAACAAGTAATAATACATACATATGTTGCAGCGGTTTCCATAGTTTTTGTAACAGTTTTTCAAGACCTGCTTTTTCAATCGAAATAATCAATCCGTAATATAATCCCCAAGCAAGGAACGTCCAACTTGCACCATGCCATAAACCAGTGAGCCCCCAAACGATACATACATTTCGATAGTTGGCTAGTTTAGAGACGCGATTTCCCCCGAGCGGGATATATACATAATCGCGAAACCAAGAACCGAGTGTAATATGCCATCTTCTCCAAAATTCCGAAATAGATTTTGAAATGTATGGGTAATGGAAATTGCGAGGGAAATCAAATCCGAACATTTTCCCAAGTCCAATTGCCATATCAGAGTATCCACTAAAATCGAAATAAATTTGTAGTGTATAGGCAATAATGCCAATCCATGCTGTGCCGACACCTATTTCTGAAGGAGGAAGGGCAAAAATTTTATCAGCAACAAATCCAACTTGATTGGCGATTAAAACTTTCTTTGCTAGTCCAAGAATAAAGATTTGAATGCCTTCTGTAAATTTTTCAAAAGAATGAATGCGCGATTTTATTTGTTCCGCAACGATATTGTATCGAACGATTGGCCCAGCAATGAGCTGCGGGAAAATCGAGATATACAATGCTAAATCGAGCGGATTTTTTTGAACCTTTCCATCTTTACGGTATATATCAATGACATAAGACATTGCTTGGAACGTATAGAATGAGATTCCAATTGGTAATGGAACAGGATCGATATGAATCGATAGGTTCAATGTTTGATTGACAATGTCAGCAAAGAAGGAAATATACTTAAAATAAGCAAGAAGTAAAATATTACCGATAATCGCCATAATTAAAAAGGTGATTTTCATATTTTTATGCTGCTCATAACGATGTACGAGTAAACCGAAGCAGTAGTTTAATAGGATGGAGAAGAGCATTAAGAAAACAAAACGTGGTTCTCCCCATGCGTAAAAGAGTAAACTAAATGCTAGTAATACGAAGTTCCGTAATGCAGCCCGCACAATAAAATAGAAAAATAATACTAAGGGTAAAAAGATAAATAAGAAAACAGTACTACTAAATACCAAGCTATTCTCCTCACTTTTTATAAAATACATTCTATTAGAACAGATTGAAAGAATTATTACTCATTTTATCTTCCAAAAAGCGACATATCTATTATATATTTTTTCTCATAAAAGTGCCTTTAATATTTTATCATTTTAATAATTCAATTAAAATGGGAGGAGGGTGAATCATGAAATAAGTTTCACTTCATATGTCATATTTTATATGTGCGGAATCCCTTTGACACCCACTATTTGGATAAGATAAGATGATAAAGTGTGATTCGTTTAGAAGGGAAGAGATGGTGTGTTATTTAACTCATTTGAGTTTATTTTTTTATTTTTACCAATCGCGTTTCTTTTATATTTTTTATTAAATAGATTTGGATATGTGACATTGGCAAAGGTATGGCTTGTGCTTGCATCGCTATTTTTCTATAGTTATTGGAATGTAAAGTATTTGCCGCTTATGTTAGTATCGCTTATTGTGAACTATTTTATTGGGATGCACCTTGTGCAGCATAGAAGTAAAGTGCTGTTAACGGTTGGTTTACTGTTTAATATCGGAATGCTTAGTTATTTTAAGTATTATGATTTCTTTTTAGAAAATGTAAACGAACTATTTGGAACGCATTTTACATTGTTATCATTAACATTACCGCTTGCGATTAGTTTTTATACGTTCCAAAAGATTGCTTTTTTAGTAGATACATATCACGGAGAAACAGAAGCATGTCATTTTCTTGATTATGCGTTGTTTATTACGTTTTTCCCTCAATTGATTGCAGGTCCAATTGTGCATCATGCACAAATTATGCCGCAATTTATGGATCGTGAGAAGAAGCGTTGGCAATCGAAGTACCTTGTGCTGGGGATATTCGTATTTGCAATTGGGATTTTTAAAAAAGTTGGGATTGCAGATGTGCTATCACCTCTTGTTCGGGAAGGATTTGATGTACAACCGAGTTTAACGTTTGTTGAAGCATGGCTATCGTCACTTGCTTTTACATTTCAACTGTATTTTGACTTTAGCGGGTATAGCGATATGGCAATTGGAATCGCTTTACTGTTCAATATTACATTGCCGCAAAACTTCAATTCACCGTATAAAGCAGTGAATATACAGGATTTTTGGCATCGCTGGCATATGACACTCAGTCAATTTTTAACGAAATATGTATATATTTCATTAGGTGGGAATCGTAAAGGCGTAACGCGAACGTATGTAAACATTATGATTGTCTTTTTAATTAGTGGTCTTTGGCACGGCGCTGGTTGGACCTTTATTTTCTGGGGATTTTTGCACGGGGCTGCTTCAGTGATTCATCGTTTATGGAGAAAGATGGGCGGGTGTATGCCGCCGTGGGCTGGTTGGCTGATTACATTCCTATTTATTAATATAACTTGGGTGTTTTTCCGTGCTACATCGTGGCATGATGCGATAAAAGTATTAAAAGGTATGATTGGCTTAAATGGATTTGAACTAGCAAACAGTGTGTTTCCTGCATTTATATTGCAGAAAATGCAGTTTTTGGCGCAGTATAGTATTTCGTTTACAGAAAGTTATCAAGTATCACAATTAGACCGGACGATGGTCGTTTATATTTTGGGTGCGTTATGTATTAGTTTCTTCTTAAAGAATTCTATTCAGTTAAGAGATACGTTTCGACCTCACATATGGAATGCAGTATTTACAGCAATATTGCTTGTATATAGCGTGCTACATTTAACAAGTATTAGTGAGTTTTTATATTTTAATTTCTAGGTGGGGAATATGAAAAACAAACATTGGCTTATTGTCGTTTCTGCATTTGTTTTCATTCCGCTTATTGGGGTAGGGATATTTAATAGCTATATTGATTCCCTTTGGATATTCCCTCATAAAAATAAGTGGAATAATGTTCAGTTTGGATTTAATGAGAGACAGCAAAAAACAAACTACATATCATATCGTCCGTTTCCTTACGATAGTATTATATTGGGAAGCAGCCGAACGACATTTATTAACCAGCATGATTTCACTGGATTACATGCATTTAACTATGCGGTTAGTAGTATGGATCCGCGTGAATATGATGCATATATTGAATATGCAAAGGAACAAAAGGGAAGTGAATTATCATCTATTGTGATTGGCTTAGATTTTCTTGGAACGAATGGAAACCGAGAGATTGGTTTTGATAAGCCAAACGTGTATATCGATCAGGCACGGAGCTGGTTATATCCAATTAAATCGTATGTGAGTACAGATGGGATTACCTATTCTTTACAGACAATTAAGACATCTATCCATCAGAGTACAGATATTGATCGATATAATCGTGATAATATAAAGAAAATGCGTGAGTATACGAAAGAAGAAAGAGATGCACAAATTCAAGCACAAGTTGATAAATTTAGTAGGGAAATCTATGGTGGGAATTATGAATATCAAAATATGAAAGAAATATTAGGTACTGTAAAAGCTCATAATCCAAATACGAAGTTTTATATTTTTACAACGCCTGTTTCTGAGCCACTTTTTCGGACGATGATTCAGTCTGGCAGATGGGAAGAGTATAAAAGATGGCTTCATGACGTTGTTGATGTATTTGGAGAAGTGCAACACTTTATGTATATAAACTCTGTTACAACAAACTTGGACAACTATATGGATGGACATCATTTCCGGCCAGAAGTGGGGAAAATGATTGCACATAAAGTTGTCAATAAAGAAGATCATACGATTCCAAAAGATTTTGGGATTGTGATTACAAAAGATAATATTGATGAAGTGTTAGATCGAATTTATGCATCTATACAACAGTAAAAAGCAGCATCTAGGGATGCTGCTTTTTGATTGAACATTAGAAATTATTCCGCTCGTAAATCAACAATTAAGTATGCAAGAATGACTACAAAGAAAATGCTAACAGATGGTGCAGTTAATACGTGACCGGACATAAAGCCGATGCCAAGCGATAAGAGAATGGTGCTAGCAAGCAGCGTATATTTTACAGTCAGCATTTGTTTGAAGTTTGCAAGGAAACGGATTAGTAATCGGACTCCAAAGTATAGAAGCGGTATGAAGTAAATGAGAAAGCCAACGATTCCGAAAGCAAAGAATATATCGTGAAAATCCATCTCGATTAACTTGATTTTTTTTGTATAGTTTCCAGCGTATCCCATACCAAATAGTTTCTGTGACAGGGGTGCTTCTTTATAATATCTTTGGTATACCTTTAAGAATTTATCTCGGTCGCTATAGATTAAGCTCTTTACTTCAGAATCTGTCAGTTCACCTTGCGCATGTTTTTTCGCTTCGTCCGGATCTTCTTTTACTACTTTTCCTTCTTTTCGTTCCTGCTCTTCTCGTAACGCTTTTTTGTATTCATATATTTGCAAATGTATGCCCATATTTTTTGCGATTGGAGTTAGCGGCGTAAGCACACCTAATCCTGCTAGTACAACGAGCGCAACAATTGTATTTACGAGCTGAGGGAATCCCTTCCCTTCCTTTTTCCGGTTCATCATATATTCAATAAATGAAAAGAAAAGGGCTATGCCTAATGTAACAACAATTGCGCCATAACCAACTTTTGTTCCAACCATAATGCTTGCATACATGGCTAACAGTGTTGGAATCCAGTAGTATATTTTTGAAAATGAAGTGGTTTTATGTATAGAGTAAAGGACAACGATTGGGAACATAATGGCGAAAATAGCACTTAAGTCATTTCCGGCAAAGAACCATCCTCTTGAACCAATCTTTGAATGTGGATAGCTTGGGAAATCTGTTCCCGTTGCCATCGATACAATCATGACAATACTTAAAATAATTGTTGTATATAAGAAATAGGTAATCAGTTTGTTGTATGTATCTGTTTGATCCTTTAATTCTTTAAAGACGATAATATATCCAAACAATAATACAAATGGATATACACTCTTTAAAATGAACTTCACTTCTTCGCTAAATGAAACAGGTGATTTTACGATCATATTGTTGATTAGGCCAATTCCCAAAACAATTCCAAGTAAGATCAAATAAATAATATACTTTCTATTTCCAGGCTTCTTTATATGAAAAAGAAGATACCCTAGTGCAAGAAGCATAAAAGCAAAACGGACTACAACTCCGACTGTCGCACTCATGTGTAATATGTAGATTGAAAAAGATGTTAGTAAATCTAAAATTGGTTGAAACACAATGAATAGTAACAGGAAATGTGGGAAGTAGTTATCCGTTTGTTTCAACTTGTTAACCATGTTTTCCTCCATTTCTTCATTCCTTTATTGCAGCGTGATTTTCCGCTGCTCATAACAGCCTTTCATCTATTGTAAGGCGAATGAATTTCTATATGATTTTGGTACATCAAACTTAAGAATACACTATTTCATTCTAATGGTAAATAGAAGGGAAGAGGTGAAGAATCTCTTTGAACTCCATTATTTTTCTTCGCAATCATTCGTTTTATACAAGAAAACATACAAAATTTGCCTTTATTAGACAGAAAATTAGGGAAAAAGAAGGGTTTTGTAGCTCTTTTCTATAAGTATAGAAGTATAATCATTGGACAAGAGAGAGGGGTATATAATGGAAGTAAAAAGCAAAGCAGAATCTGTTGTTGTGAAATATGAAGGACGTGTTGCAACAGTGATGGTCAATCGTCCTGAAGTATTAAATGCGTTAGATGAGCCTACCTTAAGAGAATTACGAAAAAAACTGAAAGAAGTGGCAGAAAGTCCTGCTCACATTGTCGTATTATGCGGAAATGGCCGTGGTTTTTCTGCAGGTGGGGATATTAAATCCATGCTTTCTAGCAACGATGAAAGTAAATTTGACGACATTATGAATACGATTTCGGAAATTGTTATTACGTTATATACAATGCCAAAGCTTGTGATTAGTGCAATTCATGGTCCAACGGCAGGCCTTGGACTAAGCATTGCGTTAACAGCGGATTATGTGCTAGCAGATATTTCATCTATTATTGCGATGAATTTCATTGGAATTGCGCTGATTCCAGATGGCGGAGGACATTTCTTCTTACAAAAACGACTTGGTGAAAATGTGGCCAAGCAAATCATTTGGGAAGGGAAAAAACTATCGGCAACGGAAGCGTTAGATCTCGGTTTAATTGATGAAGTAATCGGGGAAAACTTCCAAGGGGCTGTAAAACAAAAAATCAATGAGTGGTTGCAAAAGCCAATTCAAGCAATGATTCAAACGAAACAAATTTTATGTGAATTCAATCGCTCAAGTCTGGAACGAACACTAGCACTTGAAAAGCGTGGACAATATGCAATGAGAAAAACAGCCGATCATAAAGAGGGAATTGCTGCGTTTTTAGAAAAGCGTTCCCCAATCTTTAAAGGAGAATAAAAAGGAAGAAAGTGCTAGCACATTTTAGTATAATTGTGTTAGCACTTTTTTAGGAGAAATAGATGAAAAAATAAAAGAAAAAGTATAATGGTGATTACGCTTTTCATCGTTATGTATGTTATATTGCATAGTTCAAAAGATTGTAAGGAATGAGAGGAAGGCAAAGAGACGATGGCAACATATAATAAGTTAGTAAGAGATCGTGTTCCAGAAAAGATTTTAATGTCTGGAAAAACATATACAGCACAAACATTAACAGGGCAAGCCTACATACAAGCATTAGCGAAAATTGGAACGGAAGAACTTCGTGAATTTGCTTCGATGAAGGAGCGGGAACATGCGCTTGATTCACTTGCTGATGCATTAGAGGTTATCATTGCATTAGCGCGTGCAGAAGGGGCAACGTTCCAAGACATCGAACGCATTCGGAAACAAAAAGAAACGGAGCGCGGAGGATTCGAAAAAGGAATCTACCTTCTTGATGTTTCTGAGGAATAGTGTAATAGAAAAAGCACAGCTTTTAGGAATGGCTGTGCTTTTTTTAATATGTTTGTTTCCTATGTAGAGACTCATCATGAAAAGGACTGCGGTGAATATCCATCCTACAGAAATGGCGATAGAAGTACCGATATGCAGGCATAATAAAGATGATAATATCCAAATTAAAAGTATTTCTTCATGTTTTTTTGTAAATTTCACAGGGTTTCCTCTTTTTTCATTTGACTGTTATATTTTACGATAATTGTAGAATTCGAAACAAGATATATAGAAGATGAGTAGAGGTTTTATGAGTATTTCGGTATACTGAATATTAGGAAAAAAAGAGGAGGAATGACAGTGGCACATCAAACAAAAGAAACGATGGAGCTGATCAAGCAGCTCGTTTCAATTCCAAGTCCATCTGGAAATACAGGGAAAATTATAAGCTTTATTGAAAACTATGTGAAGGAATGGAATGTAGAGACGAAACGAAATCATAAGGGAGCTCTTATTCTGACGCTAAAAGGAAAGAATGAGTTGCGGCACCGTTTAGTAACAGCGCATGTCGATACGTTAGGGGCGATGGTAAAAGAGATTAAAGCGGATGGCCGCCTTCGTTTATCGATGATTGGTGGATTTCGCTGGAATTCGGTGGAAGGAGAATATTGTGAGATTGAAACATCGAGCGGAAAAACGTATACCGGGACAATTTTAATGCACCAAACATCGGTTCATGTATATAAGGATGCAGGAGAAGCGAAACGTGATGAGAAAAATATTGAAGTCCGCATTGATGAACGAGTATCTTCAGCGGATGAGGTGCGTGCATTAGGAATTGAAGTAGGAAATTTTGTTTCATTTGATCCGCGCGTGCAAATTACAGAAAGTGGATACATAAAGTCGCGTCATTTAGATGATAAAGTAAGTGTCGGGATTCTATTACAACTTATAAAACGATTACAAGAAGAAAAGGTGATATTACCATATACAACGCATTTCTTAATTTCTAATAATGAAGAAATTGGTTATGGAGGAAATTCTAATATTCCAGAAGAAACGGTAGAATATTTAGCAGTCGATATGGGAGCGTTAGGAGATGGACAAGCTTCAGATGAATATACGGTATCCATTTGTGCGAAAGATTCTAGCGGTCCGTATCATTATGGCTTACGCAAGCATCTAGTAGAACTTGCAAAAGAAAACAAGATTGAATATAAAGTAGATATTTATCCATATTACGGCTCAGATGCTTCAGCAGCGATTCGAGCTGGATTCGATATAAAACATGCGTTAATTGGAGCCGGAATTGATTCATCTCATGCGTTTGAACGTACACATGAAAGCTCAATTGCACATACAGAAGCGCTTGTTTATGCCTATGTGTTATCACCGATGGTAGGAGAGTAATCAATCGTTGAAAAAGGTGAGTGGTATTTCAGTACTACTCACTTTTTTTGATGTTTCCAAGGAGTATATTTTAAAAATATGTTTACTATAATATTTTAATAATGTAAACTATTATAGTTGACATATTTTGGGTGATTAGTAGAACGAATATTTTACAATGAAAATGAGAGATTTTGAGGGGAGAAGGATTGACTTATGAATTACAGAAAAGTTGTTGCGGGCATTCTGACAGCTGCGGTATTATCTTGTCCAACAAGCAGTTTGGCTGCGGGAAAAAGCTTTCCAGACGTGCCGACATGGGCACAAGATTCAGTGAACTATTTAGTTGCAAAGAATGTACTGGATGGAAAGCCAGATGGGACGTTTGCACCGATTGAAGAGATTGACCGTGGATCGGCAGCTAAATTATTAGCGAGTGTTCTTGGATTAGATGTGAACAAAGAGGCAAAACCATCGTTTACAGATGCGCAAAATCATTGGGCAGCTCCCTATATTGCAGCAGTAGAAAAAGCTGGGATTATTGTTGGGGAAGGGAATGGGAAATTCAATCCAACAGGTAAAATCAATCGAGCTTCCATGGCGACGATGCTTGTTAAAGCTTATGCTTTAGAAGGGAAAGTTATTGGAGAAATCCCAAATCAATTTGATGACATAAAAGATCACTGGGGCAGAAAAAATGTGAACATTCTAGCGGCTTTAGAGATTTCTAAAGGAAAAGGAAATGTTTGGGACCCAGAAGGTCAAGTAACACGAGCTGAAGCAGTTCAATTTATTGCGAAAACAGATATGAGAAAAGAAGATACATCTAAAAGAATGTATATGGATAGACCATTTATCACGTATCATCAGCCATCCCTTTCATCTGGTATTACATCTAATCAACATAAACCACAAATTATTGAAGTAAAAGAACAGCGAAAAGACGGCTGGATGAAGATTGTAACAAGTACAGGTGATAAATGGACGCCATTACATGAGAAAACAGAGTATATCGGTGAATCATTTACTACGTATCAAGAAGCATCTCACAAATCTACGATATTAGGGAAATACGGCCCACAAACTGTAACAATTATGGAGGAAAGTGGAGACTGGATTCGCATTCGTACAAATGCTGGTTTTCAATGGTTAGATAAAAAGCAATTAAATCCTCCAAAACAAGCAAACTTCCTAGAAGGGAAAGCAATTATCATTGATCCAGGTCACGGTGATCCGGATCCAGGGAAAGACAGTTTATATATGGAAGAAAGTAAAATTGTGTTGGATACATCGAAACGAGTAAAGGCACTGTTTGAGAAGAAAACACCATTTACTGTTTTGTTAACACGTGAAGGAGATGCGAGACCAGGAAGCAGTGCAGCGGATTCCCTAAAAAAACGGGTAGAATTTGCACAAAGAAATAAAGCCGATATCTTTGTAAGTATTCATGGTAATGCATATAACGGACAAGCTAATGGAACAGAGACATTTTATTATAACTCTAAAACAAAAAGAACAAACCCACATGTAGATGAAAGCTACATGTTAGCTCAAAAAATTCAAAAACGCCTTGTTGCGGCACTTGGAACACGCGATCGAGGTGTACAACACAAAGACTTATACGTGACCCGTGAAAATACAATGCCGGCTGTATTAACAGAACTAGCATTTGTTGATAACAAGATCGAGGGTGAAAAACTAGCTCAGCCAGAGTGGAGACAACGTGCTGCTGAAGCAATTTATGCTGGTATTTTAGATTATTATGAGTGGAAGGGTAACGATGTGTCAGCTTATCGTTAATATACAAGTTTGATAGAAAAAGAGAGTGTGTCTATGAGTGATAGACACACTCTCTTTTTTATAGTGAAAAGGTAATTTTATATTTTTATATCTAAATGATACGTTTCTGTAATTAATATTTAAATATTAATTAATGTTATTCATATTTACTCAAATTAATAAATGGAATACACTAAATTAGGTACTATTTTAATAAATGAGATTTTGAGAATGAGAAGATTTGAGAGGAGAAACTAGCGAATGAAATACGGAGTAATCGCAGCTGGAATTTTGGCAGCTAACTTATTCACTTATCCATTAAGCACCTCAGCAGCAGGAAAAACATTTCCAGATGTACCAAGCTGGGCACAACAATCAGTTAACTATTTAGTGGAGAAACATGCACTTGATGGAAAACCAGATGGAACCTTTTCACCATCAGAAGAAATTGACCGTGGTTCAGCTGCAAAGTTAATAGCTATGGTACTAGGCTTACAGATTAATAAAGAAGCAAAACCTTCATTCCAAGATGCTAAACATCATTGGGCAGCTCCATATATTGCGGCGGTTGAAAAAGCTGGTGTCATTAAAGGAGATGGGAGCGGTCACTTTAACCCATCAAAAAACATTGATCGTGCTTCCATGGCATCTATGCTTGTTGAAGCTTATAAGCTAAATAATAGAATTATTGGTAATTTACCAACGCAATTTGCTGATTTAAAAGGGCATTGGGGTGAGAAACAAGCGAATATATTAGTTGCATTAGGGATTTCAAAGGGTACTGGTGATGGATGGAAACCAAATGGTATTGTGACGCGCGCAGAAGCAGCGCAATTTATCGCACAAACGGATATGCAAAAAGCAGATACATCAAAAAGAATGTACATGAACAGATATTTCATTACATATCATCAGCCATCCTTATCATCAGGGATTACATCAAATCAGCATGCACCGCAAATGATTGTGGTAAAAGAAGAGCGAGAAGATGGTTGGCTGAAAATTGTAACGGATAAAGGCGATAAATGGACACCATTACAGGAAAAGAAAGAAACAATTCATAGCGCGTTTACTACATATCAAGAAGCATCACATTCATCGAAAATACTAGGTACATATGCACCGCAAACAGTAACAGTTATAGAAGAAAGCGGAAGCTGGATTCGCATTCGGACAAGCTCTGGTTTTCAATGGGTTGATAAAAATCAATTAAATCCGCCAAAGCAAGATAACTTCTTGGAAGGAAAGGCGATTATTATTGATCCAGGTCATGGCGGAGTCGATCCAGGTCATACAGGCGTAAATATGGACGAAAGTAAAATTGTATTAGATACAGCGCTACGTGTACAGAAATTATTTGAACAAAAAACGCCATTTACTGTATTGCTAACACATGATACAGATGTACGACCAGGAACAGATGCAAAAGATTCTCTGAGAAAACGAGTGGAATTTGCACAACAAAATAATGGAGATATCTTTGTAAGTATTCACGGTAACGGTTTTGACGGAACGGCTCACGGCACAGAAACTTACTACTACAGATCAGCAACACGTGCAACAAATCCATATGTAGATGAGAGTCGTTTACTAGCCGAAAAAATCCAAAGTCGTCTTGTAAGTGCACTGGGAACACGCGACAGAGGAGTTAAAGAAGGGGATCTATACGTAGTTCGTGAAAATACAATGCCAGCTGTATTAACAGAACTAGGATTTGTAGACAATCAAATAGAAGGTGAGAAACTATCTTCACCAGAATGGAGACAGCGTGCTGCTGAAGCAATCTACGCTGGTATCCTAGACTATTACGAAGCAAAAGGACATAACGTTTCTGCTTATCGTTAAAAAAAGAAATTACTGAAAAAGTCCTTATCGTTTAAAAAGTGAAAGTTTCCTCGATGAAGTCGAGGAAACTTTCACTTTTTTATTATGAAGATTTTTTCTATATTTTTTTGTAGGTAGCTCCTTGCATATCCCGCTTTACACACGTATATAAACTCGAGTTTATCATCTTTTTGAGATATACCTTGTGTAATATGGGATTTCATTTTGATCTAAATTGAATGGAGATTCGTTCGCATATTACATATTTCTTTTCTTTGAATAAGCAGAATCTCCAAATCTGTCTTACGTCTTTTCTCTTGCTGTAATGCTCTGTTCAAACGTTCAAGTCTATATTTTTATATAGAATCAAAAAAGGAAAGGAAGAAAACTCCCTTTAACAAAAGGAAAATATTATGTAAATATAAGTTATTTATTTAGTATCATGTATTTGTACGGGAATTGATATGATTTTAGGGTAGGTATAAATATTTTTAAATAGTAAATTTATCTTTAACTCTCTGTAAAAAAATGATTCCTATATGAATAGAGATATTGAAGAAAGAGGAAGTGATGGGTTTTTTAAATGTTTCTTCTGTTATTTATGAAAGAGGCAAAATTATGAATTTCAAACAGGACTTGAATTCAGTCATTATTTGTAAGTGTAGATGAAGAAATCCATTTCTACAAGACCTACCCTTTATTAGATTGTCCAATAGACAAATATGGTTCGTGTAACGATCGCTTTAATTCGGGGTAAACATATAGAAAAATATGTAAAAACACAAAAGTCGAGAATGTAAGTTTGCTACCGAATGAAATGATTTCATCAAGTCTAGTAGAACAATTCGATTTAAGTATGATACAAGAAATTTTTTTCATGGAATATGAGCGAAATGATGCTGTTATGTTTCTTTTATCTTTATATTGCAGTGAATAACTTAACAAACAAGTGAATTTTCAATTTTCTTGTTTAGCAGGGAGGGATATTGTGAAAGAACGTTTAGAACAATTACTTATAAGTAAGAACACTTCTTTAATAGAAGAAATTATGCAGTATCAATCATGTGAAATTGCTAAAGAGATAGAAAGATTTCCGCTTAGTAAACAAGTCGAATTAATGGATATTTTTCCGGTGAATGAAAGCATTCAAATTATGAAATACTTGATTCCTGATCAGCAATATAGTATTTTAATAAATCTACCTAAATTTAAAACGAAAATTATAATGAATACAAAACCTAATCGTGACCTAATCGATTTTTTATTAGCCATCCATTCAACACAACGAAAGGAAATGATGCATTATCTAGATGGCAATGTAAAAAAAGATATCCATAATTTAATAAGTTTGAATGCCAATAATATGAGAGGACTATTAGAAAACGACTATATATCAATTAGAGAAGCGTGGTCAGTGAAAAGAGCTTTTTCTCATATTAGAAAAACTGCTACAGACATAAAATATTTTTCGAATATATACATAGTTGATAATTATGGGTATCTTAACGGAGTTGTTTCTATTCATAAATTGTTATCAGCAGATGATGATGTGCTAGTTTCGGATATAATGATTCGAAAAGTAGTTACTGCACAAATAGATGAAGATTCGCAATCTATATTAAAGCGGTTAACAAGCATGAATGTATCAGAGCTGCCTGTAGTTACTAAGGATCATCGTTTAATTGGAAGCGTAGCTCTTAATGGAGCAATATACTCTACTGAGAATCATCATATCGAAAATACTTACAAGTTAGATTACTACCAGTCATCTCATCAGCCTTACTTGAATAGTTCAATCTGGAGCATTTATTGGAAACGTATCCCGTGGTTACTTGTCCTATTCATAGCTGAGGCATATACAAGTACTGTTATATCCTATTACGAAGAAGTCATTGCACACGTCGTTGCTCTTTCCTTTTTTATTCCATTATTAATTGGTACTGGCGGGAATACAGGTACTCAAGTTGTTACGACGCTTGTCTGTGCACTAAAAGTAGAAGAAATAAAATTTAAAGATATTTTCCATGTTATGAAGAAAGAAATATTAGTAGGTATATTTCTTGGTTTTACACTTGGAGGAGCTGCGTTGATTCGAGCATATACACTTGGTATGGGACAAGAGATTGCAAAAGTTGTAGCTATTTCAGCACTTTTTGTTGTAATATGGTCTTCTTTTGTAGCGTCAGTATTACCATTAATTCTTAATAAATTAAAATTAGATGCTACTGTTATTTCGGGTCCTTTCATAACGACACTTGTTGATGGGACGGGACTCATTATTTACTTTACAGTTGCTAAGATTTATTTGAATATTTGAATAAAATGGTAGGGGGTTCGTAATTTTTAACGGTATTAAAAATTAATGGAGGTAGAGACAATGAAGGAATTTGTAAAGCAAATTGACTACGCTTTACTACTCCCACTGGTATTGGTATCTACATTAGGGATTATAATGTTGTACAGTGCTAGTTCTATAGTTGCAATTACCCATTATGAACTTCCCAGTCATTACTTTTTTCAGTCGCAATTACACAAATTATTAATAGGTGGAGTATATTTGTTTATATGTATGTTTATTCCTTTTAAGTTTTGGAAAAAGAGGTTTATTTCAGTATGTATCGTAGTTTTTAGTATTACTTTACTTTGCTTAGTTTTGTGGAAGGGGAAAGTTGTAAATAATGCGCAATCTTGGATATTTGGAATACAGCCTGCAGAATTTACTAAATTGGGTATGATTATTGTAGTGGCTCGTTTTTTTGCGATTCGTCAAGAACTGGGAAAACCGTATTGGGAGGGAATTGGGAAAATCATTTTATTTCTCTCTGTTATCTTTTTTTTAATATATAAACAGCCTAATCTAGGTTCAGCGTTGTTAATTGTCGCAACAAGCTTTTCTATTTTTTTCTGTTCAGGTATAAGTATTAAATATTTAATAAAAAGAATTTTATTCACATCTGTTTTGACAGTGCCGATTCTATACGCTTTTATTAAATATGGCTTATCTGAAGTGCAAATGAAACGAATCACGACGATTTTAAATCCATTTGATGACCCACAAACAAGTGGATATCAACTCATTAATTCGTTTATTGCAATTGGATCGGGGGGGATAATTGGAAGCGGATTCGGTAATAGTATCCAAAAACGTGGATTCTTACCTGAGCCACATACAGACTTTATAATGGCCATTATATCTGAAGAGCTTGGCTTTATAGGGGTATTCCTCATTTTAATGGGACTGTTGCTACTAGTCATTCGCGCTTTGCGAATTTCTCAAAAGTGTCCAGATTTGTTTGGGAGCTTGTTAGCAATTGGAATTGGATGTATGATTGGAATACAGACAATTGTGAATTTGGGAGGGATTACAGGAATTATTCCTCTTACGGGTACACCGCTACCCTTTGTCAGCTTCGGAGGAAGTTCTTTCATAACCAATTTAATTGCGGTAGGAATATTAATGAATATATCAAAATCCACTAGACTTCATAATGATATGTTCTCTTCAAACGGTACGAATGCTTAGAACAGTCAGATTCACGCCTTAGGATGCAGAAAGAAACAAGGAATAACCAAGAAAACCCCGCAGATTAAAGCGTTACTGATCGGGCACGCATATTGGTCATCAGAACGGAAAAGAAGAAAAATTAAAGCCATACTAAGATTAGTAGCACAGATTATGGTTATGGTCTGTGCTACTATTTTTTGTAGTAGAAGTGAAGAATAGGCTGTGGAGAAAGTATTCTCCACAGCCTGGGAAATAAGAGTTGATTAATCTATTCGTTCATATGGTAAGTTCTTACGATACCGCCTGTCTGTCTTTCTCTAAATGAGTATCCTCCCAACACTCTGTGTTTTTTAAGTTAGGGATAGAACTTGCACGGAAAATTGGATCTTTTCCAGCTTTTCTTTGTTTTATATAGTCTGCTAAAGTCGCATATACAAACTTGCTAAGAAGTGTAATCGCAATTAAATTTGTAAATACCATTAGTCCCATAAATAAATCAGCCATATTCCAAACTGTTTGAAGTGTTGCGACGGACCCGAATAGTATCATTCCAACAACTGCAATACGATAAATCAGTAACCATAGTTTACTTTCTTTAATGAACGCAATATTTGTTTCACCATAATAGTAATTGCCTAGTAATGAACTAAAAGCAAATAAGAAAATAATAATGGCTAAGAAACTGCTTGCCCATGGACCAATTTGTGAACTTAATGCGTTTTGAGTTAATTCAATACCTTCCAAGTTTGTTGCTTTATATGCCCCAGAGCACAATACGATAAACGCCGTTGAGGTACATACTAAGAATGTATCTACAAAAACGCCGAGTGCTTGAATAAATCCTTGTTTTGCAGGGTGTGACACATCTGATGTTGCGGCAGCGTTTGGAGAACTTCCCATACCAGCTTCCGTCGCGAATAAACCGCGCTGAATCCCATACTTCATTGCGGCCCCGATACCACCGCCGATCGCTTGCTCTAAACCAAAAGCACCTTTAAATATTTCTGAGAAAACATCTGGCAATACATAGTAATTTTTAATGACAACAAAAACGGCAACACCGATATAAACGATTGCCATTGGAGGAACGATTGTTTCAGAAATACGTGCAATACTTTTAATACCACCAAAAATAATAATCGCAACTAATACAGCTAATATAATCCCTATTACATAACGTTCCACACCGAAAGCATTTTTAAATGCTAATGTGACTGTATTGGCTTGTACAGAGTTGAAAATTAAGCCGTAAGTAACGGTAATGAGGAGTGAGAACCAAACGCCCATCCAGCGCTTCTTTAAACCTCTTTCCATGTAATAAGCAGGACCTCCGCGAAACCTGCTTCCGTCTTTTACTTTATAAATTTGTGCAAGCGTACATTCTACAAAGCTTGTAGCTGCGCCGATAATTGCGATGAACCACATCCAAAATACGGCCCCAGGTCCTCCCATTGAAATCGCGAGTGCCACACCAGCTAAGTTTCCGATTCCAATGCGAGCTGCTGCACTTAAACAAAATGCCTGGAATGCAGATATACTACCTTTTTTCTTTGTTTTTCCGCTAAATCCATTACTTACTAATCGTATCATTTCGCCAAAATGGCTAATTTGTACAAATTTTAATCTAAAAGAAAAATAAAGCCCAAGTCCGATTAACATTGCAAGAAGAATATATGTCCATAGAATGTTATTCGTCATCCCAAGAAATCTACTAAAGGTTTCTATCATATAATGCACTTCCTTTTCTAGTTATAAGAAAAGTATATTCAAAAAATATAAGAGAATCAAATTCTGAATAAAATTAGCTAAAAAAGCGGTAATATATTAATTTTTATAATTATTTTGTTTTTAATAAATAATTATAAAATTCGGTTAAATTAAAATTTCCTCTCGATTGATATCTTTGAAAAAGTGCGAATCTGTTATGACTTTTCGGATATACCACACTAAAAAAAGTATGTGCATAAGAATGTAGAAGTATACAAACTTGAAGCAATTGGATGAAGAAGGTAAAGAAATAAACGAGGAATTAGATAAAGAGTCAAAAGAATGGTTTTTGGCTTTTTGGAGATACTCCTTATGAAATGTATTTAGGGAATGTTTTAAAAAGAGGAAAGAGTATTTTGCACCATTGAATGCAGCTTCGATATGAGAATGTTTCCGAGACTCGGTTTAAATACTTACATTTTAGAGAGAAGCTGAAATAGAGCAAGTTATATTGTAAGTTTGCGCGTATGCTACAATAAAAGAAGTATGTGGCATAAGGAAGTGGAAGCATGGATGAATTACAATTTTTTCAATCTTATATTGTGAAAAGTGCAGAAAAGATAGATCATGTATATATACGTAAAGAACATAATATCACTATTGTCCCCATTATAAAACAAACTGCGCGTAAAGTTGTCAAAACAGCTGAAATTTTTCTCGGTGAAGGGAAAGGGTTGGATGTTTCTACTCATATTATGAAAATGTTTTATTCCCCTAATGTAAAGAAAAAGGAAAATGATGTTTTAAAATGGTTAACTGTACATGAAATGGTTGACTATATAGAGCGCGGCATTTTAATAAAAGAAGTTCGTTTTAAAAAGGATGGGAAGACGGTTGAATCGATTATATATCGAATGGGATATGGATTATTTTTATATATTGAAAAGAAACGAAAGTTAGAGAAGAAGGAAGAGGAAGAGATGCTTCGGCAATGGATAGAAGAAAAACAGACGCTTCCAGTGTATACAAATGAATATACGGAAAAGTTATGGCGTGTTTTACATGATCTGGAATGTAAAATAAAACAAGAAGTATCTATTTTAGCTGAAAAACGTTGGTCTTTTCATAAAGTATGTCTATTTTTAAAATTTTTAATCGCTTTGTATAAAATGAGCTGTGAGAAACGAGCGTTTGATTGGAAGGAAATCGGTGCCATGTACTACCGAAGTATTGGTGGTTCCAAAAAGTTCGATCCATATTACGATTCACAATGGTGGAAGGTCGGCTGGAATGTGGGTCGATGCTCCTAGATAGTTAACTAAAAAAAGAGGTAAAAACATGAAAATAAAACAGGATACTATTGTAAAACCATTACCTTCAGAAGAGTTAATAAAAAACATGGAAATTTTTGGAGATTAAAACTACCAGGTTCATTTTTGGATTTTATTAAAATGTATAATGGTGCAGAAGTTGAAGAAGCTACATTTGTATGTGATAATCGCAGTTATGCGATAGAAAGGTTTTTATGTATGCTGGATGACATTGAAAATAACCCTAAAGGAATCTATGATATTGATGTTGTATTTTCACAGATAGAGGAAAGATTAACTGATAATGAAGATTTATTAGGTGCAGAGGTATTACCAATAGCTAATATATTTGCAGGGGATTTTGTATGCTTGGATTTTAGAGAAAATAAAGAGAATCCATCGGTGTGTGTATGGTCTCATGAAGAGTCAGGAGAGTTCGAACCAGTGTTTTATAAAGTAGTAGATAACTTTACTGAGTTTTTAGAGGTACTACAATAAAACTTGGTACAATGACTTTGTAAGTAATATAACAAGATTTAATATGTGGTATTAAAGTTAAAGACATATAAGAAAAGTGAAGAAAAAGAATGAATAAGCTGTTAAAAAGTAAGTACTCCATGATGGTTGTACCATTATAGAGTATTACGTGCAATGATAGAATAGAAAATAAAGTACGAGCTTAGGCGAGATGACATTTTACTGTGCGATGAATATAAAGACACGGCAATCAAGCGGAACGAGACATACGCCCTGTAAAATTACGACAAACAATGAGCGGTTCGTTCCGAAGTGAATATGGTGCTCGCAACTTTTTACGAATTAGAAGTTATATGAGTACGATCAAAAAACAAGGGAAATCTATCTTTCAATGTACCAAAGAGTGGATTGAAACAGGAGAGTTAGAGTTTTCCCATCTCAAGCTTAGGGGTAACGCTTCGTAGCGATTACCTCTATTTGTCTTGTGTTTTTAACTATAGGCTGAGTAGGTACATAAAAGATAAGAGAACAGCATTAACTTTTCGTTTTAAAATTGTATAATATAGTTCTGGTGATTTATTGATTTTAGGTTTCGGAGGGAATTATGAGTGAATATTAATGAGTTGCAAAAAGTAGACAAACGTACTATAAAGATTTGGAATATAGGAGATACCATTAAGTTTCTTATATTTACCGCATTTATTGTAGTGGTACAGTGCATTTTAAAGGATTATAAATTTGTACAAAAGCTTTGTTTAGTAGGATATTTCGCAAATGTGGGGCTTTATATTCAAAATATCTTTTTTAATTATCTTCTATTTAAAAATAAGTTATATAAAATAACAGAAGAAAATATTTGCATCTATAAAAAAGGAATGATTAATGAAGAAATCCGGATTCCTATCTTTCGCGTTCAGCATATGAACATTTCTCAAACATACATATCAAGGTGGTTTGAATTATATGAATTAACAGTGTATACCGCAGGTGATTGCAACACTATTGGATTTATTTCCAAAGAAGTAGCTGATGATATTATGCAACAGGTTCAGCAGTTTCTTCACGGAAAGGAGGATATGAATGCACCAAAAATTGAGAATGCGTAATCATCCTATCGAATTATTGTATATTAACTTTACGAAAATTAAGGATCATCTATATCCGCTACTTACAACACTTATTGCTACATTAGGGATTAATGGGAAATGGGAGAGGTTCGCTTATTACGGTTTTGCAATTTTTGTAAGCTATATCCTGTTGAAATCATTTTTGATTTGGAAAAATAATGTATTTATCTTTTATGAAGATATACTTTCTGTGAGAGAAGGGGTATGGAGTAAAGAATATAGCGATATACATTATACTAAGGTTAAATCAATCAGTATAGATCGTACGTTTGTGAAAAGAATACTAAACGTATCCAATGTTAATATAGAAACAGTTGGTGGCGACACAATTCAAATAGTTGTTTCCAATAAAAAGTTATCTTACATAAAGAGTATATTAAACCGGCATATTAACGAAGTTGCAAAAGAAACGCAAAATACAAATTTCTTTAAGCTAAAAGATTATATATTAATAACGACAACGAATTTTAAACTCTTCTGGGGTTCTATTCTACTAACCTTAACTACATCCCAACAACTAATTAAGTATTTAGGACTTGGAGAAAATCCAGAAAAAAATAAGGGACAAGAAAACTTGTTTTCCTTTGATTTTACAGAAGATAGTATACATATAAATTTAAGTCAAGACTTTAAGAATGATATTCAAGGACTCTTGCTTTCAAGCGGAACTGTTAAAACAATACTATCTTTTATTTTGGTTATTTTTATCATAATTATGATAGCTTGGTGTATATCAATAATCATTACGTTCTTTACGTATAAAAATTTCAAGGTTCAAAGAAGTACATTTGGTATTGATATTTCATATGGGTTAATTGATAAAAAAGAGGTATCTATTGCAAAACACGATATTAGAGCAGTTGAAATTGTTCAACCATGGATCTATCGTTTGTTTGGATATAGTAAAATACATTTACAACTTATTGGAAATAGCTCTAGAAAATCGAAAATTGTTCTTATCCCGTCGATTCAAAGTAGTGAAGTATCATCATTATTCAAAAAATATTTGCCTGATTTTTCAATGCCCAAATGTATAGAGAAAGTACATACTATTGCATTTTTAAAACCAGCAGCAGTTAAAGTCATAAAGATTGGATTGCTTATGCTTGTATTATGGTTATTCACAAATCTTCAAGTGAAATATGGGGTATTACTTTGCCTATACATCTTTGGAATGGAATTTCTAAAAAATAAACAGAAAGGTTTTTCTTTTGAAGAAAAACAAATTACTATTCAAACTATTAGAAGTGGTACTGTCCGTAAGGTTATTTATTTGAAAAAATTTATAGAAACTACAGGTGTATCAGAAAATACTTTAGAAAGAAAATTAAACCTGGCTACGTATGAAATAGCTGTCTTTTCGGAAAGAGTAAATGATGTTAGAAAAATCCGTTGTGCTACAAATATTTATAAGAAGAAATTTTTAGAATACCTTGAACAACATAAAGAGGGAAATTTAGTGAAAGATATTTGAGTGTTTTTCTTACCTTGCTGGTTAGGATATTGAGGTGGGAAACAATAACTCAATTAAAAGCAACAAACGAAGTATTTTTTGTTCGTATATGGGTAAAAAAGGAAGAAGCTGTCTCCTAAAGAGGCAGCTTCTTTTATATTATCGACTTGAGTCAGTTGAGCCTGAGAAAGGCGAAACATAAATCCCCCGCTATGCGGTGGAAAATAGAAGTTATAAAAAAACTCACTTTCAGTTTTATAATAGAGAGTGCTCAAGTCTTTGTAAGAAGGAAGGAAAGTGAGCATCTTTCGCTAGCTAATAAAGCGAATAGTTTGCACACACAAAATGGATATGTAAGTACCATGTAGTCTTCACTCCAAAGTGTAGACGAAAAATAATTTACAATCCATATAGAAAGAGTGTTGAAGAATTTTTAAGAACGTTATGTAAATATAAAGGGGTAGAAATTATAGAGGGTCATTTGATGCTAGATCATGTGTATATGTTGGTGAGTATCCCACCCAAGCTATCTGTTTTAAGTTTTATGGGATATCTAAAAGGAATTTGATAAACATGCAAACTTAAAATATAAATTTGGAAATAGGCATTTTGGGATAGAAGGATATGATGTGAGTACAGTGGAATGGAATGAAGCAACAATAAAAAAATATATTCAGGACCAAGAGAAACTATTTTTTGATAGAATATTCATACGATACTTTTATGTTCAAAATTCTGAAAATAACCATAAGACAGATTATACATAAAGTATTGAAAAATAATTATTTCATCGAAATGAATAAAGGAGGTAAAACATGAGTAATCTAGAAAATTTCCATTTCTATTAAAAAAGGGAAGCAATAAAATAGCGAAAATGGCTGATATCTATAGACCAGCTACAATCGTTGTGAACTATACACTTGAAGAAATGATAAAAAAAGACGAGGAATTACAAAAAATATGAGAAGTTCTTGAATAATCAGGATACGGAAGTAGGGGATGGAAAAGAGATGGATGTGCATTATAAGTCAAAGCATTGGCAACAAATGAAAGATGGGATCAATGAGATTACAAAAGATGCAATCCCGAACTTACGGCAAGCAGATGAACTTTTAGAGGATATACAAGAGAGAATACAAGACTTAGATTCAGATAGATGTATTGATTTCTATCATAGAAAACAAGAAAAGAAAATAAATACATTACTTGAGGATTATACAACGCTGCAA